>JAMLHE010000017.1 GCA_023957315.1 Candidatus Kapaibacterium sp. | reverse complement strand
ATTTTTCTATCAAATCCAAATTGTATTATTCTGTCATCATTATAAACATATCTTGTATCTAAGGATACAAAGGTGCTATCTTTCTTCACATCAATGAACTCGAAATTACCAATGTCAAATCTCCAAAAATAAGGGTCAGAATAGCCGACCATAGAACCTAAAAAAGTATAGAAATAAATCAAATTAGAATCTTGATATACATCGAAAACATATAACATATTATTAGACGAATGATTTTCATGAAAACGTCTAGTATGATTTAATAAATTACCATCAATATTAATTTTAATAATATCTATATAAAAGTCAAAACTGTGAGATTCCGGTACATGTATATAGGTAGTAAGTACACCTAAAAATAAATCATTATCAATTTGTATAAATTTTGATCCACCTGCACTTAATTTTACATCTTGAATATTCAAGTTCTTCTCCCATATTATATTATTAGCATAAGAATATGACACAGAAAATATTACTAATATCAAGAGTTTGCAGATGTATTTCATTTTTGTTCCTTAAATTAAGGATATGTGCATCAATTGAATACACCTATCCTATTAATTTTATTCCTTTATAAAGTTAAAGTTCGCAGTTTTGCCAACGTCTGTTTGTATAGTTATAAAATATGTCCCGTTTATGAGTCCGGATATATCTACTAGAGCCGGTAATTGAGGCTGATTAAAATCAATCAACACTTTGCCTGTTAAATCTCGGATTTTAATAATACAATCCTGTATATGACTTTCTGATTCGATTGTAATCAGATTTTTAGCAGGATTTGGGTACAATTTAACAAATATATTCTCAGATATAGTTTGATGAACTTCATACCAATTTTTACCAGCATCGTAAGTTTGAAGAATTCTGCCATCATGTGTCTTTTTCTCAATATTTGGGTATTTTTGCAAAGATTTCAAATCATATTGTACAATTGATTTTGGACTATAAACCACATGATTGACTGTTTGTTCTACATTTCTTTCTGTCTTCAGAATTGATTTTGAATAGTTACTCATTTTGATAGTTTGATTATTTCCATAAGAATTCAAACTTGATGCAATCAAAATGAATATACCGACTATTATTATTGCAATTTTCATTATAAACTCCTTTAATCACAATTGATAGAACAATCTGTAGCGGCTCTCCAAGTGCAGTTCGGCGTAACTACGGGACACATTGAAGGGTCAAAAACACTGCTTTCGCAAGAGCCAATTTGTGTATTAATTGATTCAACAACTTTTATTTGTTCAGTTGCAGGACAATAACAATAGTTTCTAGTATGTAAGCAACAAACCAAATTATCTGTGCAACTCATTTGGTTTATGAACATATGATATAAACCATCAATGAAACATTGGCTATAACAAAAAGCAACACATTTAGGCATTGAATAATGTACAGTAAAAGCCGAACATTCTACAGGCATTTGACAGTCAGGCGGTGCACAATGCATCGTTTGTTGATCTAGTAGGTTTAAACTATTATAATGGTCCATAAATAATTGGTCAGCTAAAACTTCTTGTATATTTTTATATAACTCTTGCAATCTGTCCACCCTGACATTGTCAAAATCATTGGGCCAACCGGGGAAAAGATGCTTTGTCAATTGACCACATGGACTAAATATATCAGGTGGGTCTGGAATAATCCAATCTATACCTCCAACATAAAATTGAACTACAGTCCGTGTTTTACCGCAAATAGGATCAAAATATGTACAACTCCTTTTTCTTACATTTATCCTGATTTCACAACCACTAAAATATGTTGCTTCGACATAATGAAGTTCATCTACCCACTGAGGATTATTACAACCCGGAGGCAATGGTGGTAGAATATTAAGACAGTCAGCCCCCTGCGAAACCGCTTGTACAGGCATCAATATTGTACCTCCAAATAATATCATGCTAAAAATTGCAAGCCATAACTTGCCAAGTGATTTCGGTAACTTCTTGCAATATAAAGCAGTTACCCCCCCCCCCTAAAATTGGGTTTGGGTCAAATTGACGCATTTGTTCATTGCGTACTTGCATAGTGACTCCTATTGTATAATATAACAATAAAATTTCGCCCTGTTTGGGCTCAATTTATAGCGAGAATTCCATTTCAAAAAACAAAATTCAAAAGAGCTTTCTGTCACATTACTAACATAATAAAAATTTTCGTATTTCCAAATAAAATTGAAAATATTTTAAATCTTCACCCTCCAAAAAAAATTTCTATAAGAAATTTTCTTGTTTACGTCATTACTTATGGTCATTTTTGTAAGCGTGTTGGCTGTAATTTGAGGATAATATGAAAATTTTGATAGTTGTATTTTTGTTTTTGGGGACTTTTGATGTATTCGCACAAAGCAGGGAGGTGAATCAACATCTGCAGATGCTGGCGAATGGCAAAACTGATGAGGTGAGGTCGGCGATTCCGGAACTTTTGGCTCGCTATCCGAGTGACCCGGGTATCATGTTGTTGCATGGTAGTGTGGTCGAGGATATGAAGTTGTCGCTGGACATTTATCGGCGTATCGTCACTGAGCACGCTGCGAGTGAGTGGGCGGACGATGCTCAGTGGCGCATTGTGCAGCATTATGCTATTTGGGGCGATACGAGCAGGGCTAAGTCTGAGCTCGAAATTTTGCGTGCTAAGCATCCCTATTCGACGTACTTGCCGGTTGCTGCCGATGTTGTCAGGAGTTCGGTCGCATATGCCAAGAGCAACGCAAAAGCTATTGCCCGAACTGAAAATCAGCGTCCAATTATTGACGAACCCGCCAAGCAAGATTTCAAGCCGCTTACGACCGAAGCCGCACCTAACAGATTGGCAGATTCGAAACCTGCTGAAAATGTTGTGATTGACAATAGATTGAAAGAAATTCTGCCGGAGCTGAGAACAGAACCGACTCCAACGAGAACTGAACCCGTTTCAACGAGAGTTGAACCGGCTCCAAGGCAAGAAGTTGCACCGATTACGGAAATTGACTCGCCCGAAATAAGCGATGTGACGATTGCGGAAGATGTGCCGAAAGCGATATTTTACGGCTTGCAGGTAGGGATTTACAACGAGAAAGCTTCTGCGGAATCGGAAAAAGAGAAATTTTTGGCAAAGCGCATGCGGACTACCGTTGCGGAGAAAAATATCGCCGGAAGATTGAGATATGCTGTTGTCATAGGGCATTATTCCTCGCTCGAAGCTGCCGAAGCTGCTAAAATAATCGTCGGGCAACAATGCGGGTGCGAGCCTTTGATTTATGAAAAATAATATGTTTAATTTTATAAATGGGTATAAACTATGAATTTAAAAAAAATGTTTTTAGTTGTATTGCTGCCAATTTTGGTGGTGAGTTTTTCATGTACGAGCGAAACAAAGGAGTCGGATAAAATGATGAGCGAGAATATTTACGGATTCAATGTCGTTGATATTGAAGGCAATGAAGTCTCATTGAGCGCCTACAGAGGTAAGGTGGTGCTAATTGTCAATGTAGCGTCGAAATGTGGCTATACTAAGCAATATACAGGGCTTCAGGCGATTTACGAAAAGTACAAAGACCAAGGGTTTGTAGTTTTGGGATTCCCTTGCAATCAATTTGGCGGTCAAGAGCCCGGCACTGAGCAGGAAATCAAGGACTTTTGCGAAACGAATTTCGATGTCACTTTCCCGATGTTTTCCAAAGTTGATGTCAATGGCGAAAACACTCACCCGCTTTATAAATATTTGAAAAGCAACGCTAAGGGCACGATGGGAACTCAGGATATTAAGTGGAATTTTGCAAAGTTTTTGGTGGATAAAAATGGCGTCGTGCAAGACCGCATCGGCACTCAAACTACTCCCGAATCAATGACCGACCAAATCGAAAAAATGTTAGCTGAATAAATTCTGAACTTGTGAGAATATTTTCAAAGCCGCTCCATTATTTGGGGCGGCTTTTATTGTTAATTAAAAATTATTCTTTTATGATGAATTTGACTGTTTTTATATCATTATTCGTGGTAACGTTTAGAATATAAACACCATTTGCAAGATTTAATGTACTTAAATCTAATATAAAATCATTATTAAACACCTCGTTGTTATTATAAACTTGCTCTCCCATTAAATTGAATATATTTAGAGAAAAAGGCTGAATTGAATTAATTTGAATAAGATTATTGAGATAATCAACATTAATTTTTGAATTATTATTCAATTCGGCATTTTCCACACTAACTGTGCTTAAGCCTCTATATAATTTACCGCCCTCAAAAGTGGCGTACAAATTATTATCAACATAATCCATTCCACCTAACCTCGCGTTAATCGGCGTTTCGATGAATTCCCATGTCACACCGCCATCAGAAGTGAAAAGTACAGAAATTCTATCAAAGGCAGCCCATCCAATTTGGCTATTTAACATCTTAATATTGGGGACTATAAAAATTGTAGTTTCAATCGAAGCCACCCAACTTACACCGCCATCAGTAGTTTTAATTATAAATCCAAATCCTGCAACCCATCCGGTCGATTTATCAAGAAATTGAACAGCTAAATTCCTATAAATCGCAGGAGTTTTGTGCGTTTTCCAACTTACGCCACCATTGGTTGTACTTAGTACAGCACCCATATCACCGACTACCCAGCCGCTCATTTCATCAAAAAAATATAATGACCAGAAATGCAGATTTGGTATTTCATACTTAAATATGGACCAATTCTCGCCACCATCAATAGTTTTTAGCACAATGCCATTTTCTCCGGCTACCCAGCCAATATTTTTAACAAGAAAAAATACGGAATTAAATTGTAATGTAGAATTGCTTTCGAGTTGTATTATTTCTCCTTCGGCATTAACTTTGAATATTGCTCCATCAGTACCAACTATCCAACCTGTCCCATCGGATAGTAAAAATATTTCTACAAAAATATAGTTTGTATCGGTACTGTAATCAATCCAAGTCACGCCGGCGTCAGTAGTTCTGTAAATTGTTCCGGCATATCCTGCTATCCAACCGTTATTACTATCATAGAATTTAATGCAATTAATATCAGCTGCACTCTGGAATTCTATTTCCTGCCAATCAATTTCTACACATAAAGCAGGGCATACAAATAGCATAAAAGTAAGCAAGGTTGTCATAAATTTCAGTTTCATTTTTTCACCTTTATTTTAAATTTGAAATATCTTTCCATTTAATAACACCATTATAATTTTCTGCAACAAATAACTTATTTTGATATAGAAACATTGCCCCTGGATATTGACATTCGGAGCGGTCAAATTCTGTCCAATTCGCTCCGGAGTCTTGTGAATTAAGAATAATTCGCTCATTGTTTAAAATGCAATAAAGCCATATATTATTTTTGTCGCTCACAAATCCATTTATAGAATAATTAGTTTGCGTATTTATCCAATTCCAGGTTAAACAATTATCGGTTGAATTACAAAGCAAACCATCGGACCCTAATGCCCATATCTTATTGCCATCATAATGAAGTTTCCAGATTTGCTCTCCTTCGAAAATATTAATTAATTTCCAGGTTCCACCTTCATCGCTTGATTCGTAAATAGCAGAAGCATCGTTATTATATGCTGATAAATATAATTTATCATGCACTTTCACAATTGAAGTTAAGTATGGATGCTCAATAATTGAAACTGCCTTCCATGATTCTCCTTTATCTGTACTTCGCAATATGTAGGAATTTTGTGATAATACCAATAATGTGTTCGTGTTCACATAAGTGAATTTCCCTAAATTAAAAACCGGGTCAATACTCCAATCTTCAAACTCATCACCTGGTTTTGAAAAATATACGATTGTTCCGTAATAGCCTGTAATTACTATGCCGCCATCAGGAGTAAAATTTATGTCACTCAAAGGGTAATGTGTTCCGACGTATTGTCTCTTCCAACTCAATCCCGCGTCTGTCGAATATAAATAATTACTTCTGGGTCCTAATGCAATGCCCATTCCATTGTCGTTAAATTTTATTTTCGTTAATGGCTCGCTTTTTAGATTTTCAACTATATTCCAATCTTTCGCTTCTGCATTAAGTTGCATTATTAACACTAACAAAATTAATATTTTCATCATTATTCTCCTTAGTTGATTATTATTCGTTGCGAAACAAATTCATTTTTATCGGATTTGAGACCAATCAAATATGTGCCTGTTGTCAAATTAGTCAAATTAAGTTTTATATGATGTTCTCCGGCTTTCAAATTATTGATATTTGAAAGTCTGCCAATGAATGCACCTTGAATATCATAAATATTTATCTCGATATTTCGCACTTCAGTTGTTTTGAATTTCATTGTAATCGAACCGCTATATACCGGATTGGGATATAAATTCTGTATTTCGATTGCACCGTTGGCAAATCGGCAATAATCGTAAAATGATTCTTCTTCAATGAAATTGCACGCTTCTTCTAAGCTTAATGTGCCGGATTCGATTGATGAAATAATTTCAATTTCATTTATTAAAGCTTTCCTGTAGCGTTCCGGCAATGATTCAATAAATTCATCAGTAGGATAATACCACAATACTAATTTTTCAATTAAATCATTATTCTTGAATTTAATTTCGATTGGCAAAAGCTTAGAGTAATCCATGTTTTCAATATATTTTTGATTAATCGGGGAATCATGCGAAATAAATACATATTTATGGTCAGTGTTATTGTACTTAAAAGCGGCTATTATCGGTACAACTTTGCTGTAGGAATCTTTAGTCCAATTACCGAATGTTGCAATATTATTGACAAAACCTTGCAAAGCACGCTTCTTCCAGTCTTCATAAGCGACTGCATAATCCATTCCAATGTATTCATGAACAGGGCTATGCAATATTACATTTTTTAAATTATATTTTATTTTTCCGTCAATAGTGTCTGAAGTGTTTGCCGTTCTATATGCAGTAGCATGAATAGTAGCTTTAATCAGTATAGACTCATCAAGTTTATGCGTTAAATCTATTTCATGTCTGGCTTTTACAAGAAGTGTATCGCCATTTACAGGGTAATTTCTCTTAACTAATTCATAATTAGCCGGAAGATTACTATAAGATTTATTATTTCTCATTGGAATCGGATGCAACTGATGAAAGTATTCAATTGAATATGATACGCTTGTTTCATTTAATTGAATATTTAATTTTGCCAACTCATCTTTTGTTAGATTTAAAGTTATGAGCCCCGGAATTGGACTACCTTCAGCATCGGTCTGAATAGAGCCGGGTTCGAGGAAATCTATTAATGTATTATTGGTTCCAATCGAAAATACATTTTGCGCCCGTTGAAGTGGTTCGGTTCTAAATGGATTTTTTATGTAAATCGGATAGTTTGTCAATTCCTCTTGAGATATGATTTGAGTTCTTCCTTCAATATGTTTGGTTTTGCTTTCGGTTAATACTTGGATTTCCGAATTGTCAATCAAATCGACTGACGGATTTTCAATATCTGGTATTTGGAAATTCGAATTCTCACTGGTTTTTACGTTTTCAAGAAATTCTGAAGTCTCAAAGTATTGATTTATACTTAGAAAACTAAACACTACTAAAAAAGTCAACATTGCGATACTCCCAAACAGTTCAACATTCGTAGGTGAATTATGAGCAAATTTATTCACTGCCAAGATAGAATTCAATTCCTTATCATCCAATGGCTCTTTAAATTGATTCATTTTCTTAGCCGAATCAAAGTATTTATTTAACTCTGTATTCATCTTTCACTCCAATTAATTCAGCTAATTGCTTTTTCGCCCTGTATAATCTTGATTTAATAGTTTCTTCACTCACATTCATAATTATACTCACTTCCTTTCTCGAAAAGCCCTCAATTTCTGATAAAATCAGCGTTTCTCTGTAATCCGGTTTCAACTTATTCATTGCTTGTCGCAATATTTGAATATCAACCATGACATCCGGATGCAATGAGTTGTCCATTAAATTGTCAAAATCAAAATCCTTTTCAAAGTTGGATTGAAATTTAATTGATTTGTAAAACACCCTACTAGCGATGGTAAATACATAGCTTAAGAAAGCATCTTCACTCTTGAGTTTGGCAAATCCTAAGAAAGCCTGATAAAGAGTTTCGCTCAGTAATTCCTTTGCATCGTCAGTATTTCTTGTCATGAAGAGACAATATCTCCACAGACTATCTTTATTCCGACGATAACATTCGGTAAAATGTGCTTTTAAATCATTCAGTTTTCAATCCTTTTTTATATTCTGTGGGTAAGTGTTTAAATATTCAAAAAAGGGTGCAATTTTAGAGAAATTTTCTATCTCCACCTCAAGGCTTATAGTTTTTAATCGCTTTTATTCGGGAATTAATGCCATCTATCACAGTATTAATTGGTACGGAAGTGCCAAAGCCAAGCTCATTATGTTCGTCAATCAGATTGTCATTCTCGATTGGATATATGGACCTTACTGCCGAACCTGCCGTGCTGAGGGGCAACAAACTGAAAAATGTCGAGGCTTCCGTTATGCATATCATTCTGTATTCGAAGAAAATGAGGTAGGATTTGTTTAGTTCCATCTCAAAATTGGGATTTTTATCTTCAAACCATTCCTTGACATAGTCAAATTTCAAGCAATTTAATGTTTGTGCAGTATTTGAGCCTTCATCGCCACATGTCAAAAGCTGTTTCCCTTTGAAAATCGTGTCAACCGTCGCTATTACTTCTCTTACTGTTTTGGATTGGACTTTGTATGATGTGGCTCGCATCAGAATCGAATTAACTGTCACTCGTGCAACTAAGTATGATGATGTCAATGATGCATCAAGGATTGGGGTGGGCGATGCTCTCCTTATTTGTTCGACGAACGCAAAATAATAGTCCATCACAGATTGCTTGTTCAATTCGCCATAAATAAGGTAATTGAGAAATATTTCCGGACTATATTCAATAGTTTTATACAAATATTTCATCACGGTTAGGAGTGTGTCATTATAGTCTTGGCGCCATAATCTGCCATAAAATTCATCAATGTTAGAGCTTTTAGTCAAACTATCCAAGAATCGGTATGCTATTGCGACAGATTCAGGCATATCAGCCGAATAGGGCGGATTGGATGCATTAACATCAGTCTCATAATGAGTTCCGATAAAATCCGTCAAACAAGGCAAATCTTGACCAAATATAGATGGGACGAATATGAAACTAAGATACAAAAAAGGCAGTATAACTAATAACTTCATACATTTTCCTAATTAATCAACCGACACTCACAACAATTCAAATGAAAGTAACGAACGAATTCAGCTTTTGTTTATCGTGAAAAAAATTTTCAATACGAGAAGAAATATTTATAGCCAAAATATTGACATAATAATGCAAAACGAATGTACATACAATTCAATATGTTACAATTGTGACAAAATGAAAAAAATATTTTATGATTATATTCATTTCCTTGTGTGAATAAAAAATAATACTTAATTTCACATATGTATTGATTGTAAAAATAAAATAATTATTTTAATATGAACATAATAAGTCATTTTAAAGATAGAGGGAAAGCAGTAACCATAACATATAGCTTGGTTTTTGCTCTCATAGCCTACTTGACATTCACAACACTCAACTCTGCGGTACAAGTTTCAATGCCCGAAGAGAACGACGATTGCATGATGTGTCATGACGACAAAGATTTGAAAGGTACCCGCAAGGGCAAGAGTATTTCGATGTATGTCAATCCCAATCACGTTCTGGGCTCAGTTCATGCTGAAGTCAAGTGCATTGATTGCCATACAGATTTAGCAGGTGTGGATTTGCCTCACGAGGATGAATTGAAACCTGCTACCTGTGGCAAATGCCACACTAAGGAGCAAAAGGATTTCGACATGAGCTTTCACGGTGTTGCTCTCAAAAAGGGCGACCCTTTAGCACCCAATTGTCAGTTCTGCCACGGAAGTCACCAAATTGTTGATGCTAAACACGAAAAATCGCCCGTGCAACCGCTCAAAATACCATTCATGTGTGGGAAGTGCCACCAAGAAGGCTCACCTGTACAAACAGCAAGGAATATTCCCCAATCGCATATCTTAGAAAACTATTCTGAGAGTATTCATGGCGAAGGTCTTTTCAAACGGGGCTTGGTTGTGACCGCAACATGCGTTTCATGCCATACAGCACATGCAATTTTGCCCCATACTGACAAGAGGTCTTCGATTGCACGGAATAATATTGCCGCTACGTGTGCTCAATGCCACGCTCGAATTGAGGATGTTCACAAGAAAATTATTGATGGCGAATTATGGGAAAAAGAAGCTCATATATTGCCGGCGTGCGTTGACTGCCACCAACCGCATAAAGTGCGTAAGTCATTTTATGATGTAGGTTTAGCAAAAAAAGAATGCCTGAATTGCCATCAGGATAAAAATATTAAATCAACTACAGATGGGCGCTCTTTGTATGTTGATTTGACAAAATTAGACCATTCGGTACATTCAGACCTTGCTTGCAGTAAATGCCACATTGAAGTTCGACCATCGAAAATTCGTTCTTGCGAAACTATTACCACAAAAGTGAATTGCGGAAGTTGCCATGACAATGTAAACAATAATTATATGAAAAGTAGCCATGGGAAGCTATTCTTGACTGGTGAAAAAGATGCTCCAACTTGTGTCACGTGCCACAATGACCATGAAGTTCTCCCTAAAATTAATCCAATGTCTAAAACATTTGCTATAAATATTCCTAACCTATGCTCAGAATGTCACCAAGACGGACATCAAGCAGCGGTCAGAATGGAAGGCAAAGTACAGCATCTTACCGAAACTTATTCCGAGAGTATTCACGGGCAGGGCTTGAAATCAGGGAGGCTCAAAGTAACGGCAAATTGTTCGGATTGTCACTCTGCGCATTTAG
This sequence comes from Candidatus Kapaibacterium sp., assembly GCA_023957315.1. Taxonomy (NCBI): domain Bacteria; kingdom Pseudomonadati; phylum Bacteroidota; class Eximiradiia; order Eximiradiales; family Kapaibacteriaceae (SeqCode); genus Kapaibacterium (SeqCode); species Kapaibacterium sp. (SeqCode). The sequence continues at coordinate 61,242 of JAMLHE010000017.1, read as the reverse complement.
AAGCAAATCATGAAAATCCCGTATCCTCAACTCACAAGGACAATATAAGCCATACTTGCGGCAAATGTCATTGGGGAATTCAGACTCAATTTGATAAAAGTATCCATTCGCCTTTGGTATCAAAATCGAATGATGAACTGCCTAATTGCAACACTTGTCATGTAGCTCACTCTGTAGTTGACCCATCGAAAGATGAGTTTAGATTGTCCATGTTGAATACTTGCGGCAAATGCCATGAGAAAATTACTAATTTATATTTCGATACCTATCACGGAAAAGCGTCGCTGCTTGGTTCGGGCAAAGCTGCTAAATGCCAAGATTGCCATAGCGCCCATATGATATTACCAACATCACACGCGAATTCGACACTTTCACGTGACAACATTGTCGAAACCTGTGCAAAATGTCACCCGGCGGCAAACAAAGGATTCACTCGCTATTTGACACATGCAACTCATCACGACCCCGAAAAATATCCTCTGCTTTTCATCACATTTTGGGGTATGACAATACTTCTTCTCGGCACATTTCTGGTTTCATGGTTGCACACGTTATTGTGGTTGCCAAAATCATTAAAGATGCGAAAAGAAATCATGGCACTCAAAGCAGCGGGTCATTCGGGCAAACGAGTTAGGAGATTCACACCTTTGAATAGAATTTTGCACGTCACGATGATACTATGCTTTTTGACACTTGCTGCCACAGGTATGATGCTAAAGTTCTCCTATGCTTGGTGGGCACAATTCAGCGTCAAGATGCTTGGTGGTGTCGAAGTTGCCGGTTTCTTCCATCGCTTTGCGGCAATAATATTGTTCGGTGTATTCTTTACTCATATTTTCGATTTAATATTCAACAAACGTAAAGAATTTAGCTCATGGAAAGAAATGCTTTTGGGACCCGATTCACTTTTACCGAATAAAAAAGATTGGGAAGATTTGGTCGGCTCGATGAAATGGTTTTTCAACAAAGGACCGCGCCCGCAATATGGAAGATGGACATACTGGGAAAAATTCGACTATTTTGCGGTATTTTGGGGTATTTTCGTAATTGGCTCAACAGGGCTTATGCTCTGGATACCTGAATTTTTCACCAAATTTATGTCCGGACAATTCATTAACGTTGCTACTATTATTCACAGTGACGAGGCATTGCTTGCAGCCGGATTTATATTCACGATACATTTCTTCAATACGCACTTCCGCCCGGAAAAATTCCCTATGGATACAGTAATTTTCTCAGGCAGTTACGATGTAGAAGAATTCAAATTCGACAGACCCGCAGAATATGAAAAATTAGTCGAAGAAGGAAAATTGGAAGAACTATACGTTGACGCACCCACTCCGACCCAAAAGAAAGTTCATTCAATCTTTGGGTGGGCAGCTTTATTGACCGGATTATTAATTGTATTTTTAATAATTTATTCGATTATTAGCATCAATTTTTAAATAGCTTATTATCAATTCATCCGATGACTTAGAGTCATCGGATGAATATTACGTAAAGAATGATAAAATCCTATCTATCGTTATCTCATCACATCGATTCTATTTGGTAAATTAAGATATTTTGTGTAATTTGAATTATGGTTTAGTGTCATGTTGGAAATTGATAATTGCTTACAAATTAAGAGTGCTAATATATGAAAATATTATACTTTGTTGTTACATTCATGTTGATAATCACCAATTATGGGACTCTCAGTTCGATAGAGAACGATGATTGCATGATGTGTCATTCTGACCCCGATATGTATATGGAAAAGGGGCGTTCAAAAATCTCTCTATGGGTGGATAATTCAAAGTTTATCTTTTCTGCTCATAAAAATGTGAAATGTATAGATTGTCACAAGGGATTCGACCCTTATGATATCCCGCATAAAGAAAATATTGGGCGAATTGATTGCAACTCCTGTCATCAAGGAGTTGAAAAAAAGCACACTTTCCACCCATGGATGGCAGATGCTCCTTTGCAAAACGACTGCAAAAAATGTCATGGCTACCATTACACAACTCCGGCAAAGGGCAAAGGCAGCAAGGTTTCCGGCATTCATTCTCTTAATCAATGCGGCACTTGCCATCAAGATGTGGTTGACGAATATATGAAATCGGAGCATTACAAAGCCTTATTGAGCATCTCGGACGAAAATGCTCCCGATTGCATTTATTGCCATAGTAAACCCATCACTAAGGGCTGGATTGGAAATTATACTCAGCGAAAAGCTAACCAAAATCAAGTTTGTACAGATTGCCATAGTCATGACACAAAAAATCCATCAGTTATTAAAACGATTACAAATTCTAATTCGAGGCATTTCCAACTGAAAGCCGAGGGCAAAGAGCACGCTGCAGTATGTACAGATTGCCACGGATTTCATAATATTAAGAAAAATGAGGATTTTGAAGCTCGTCTCAGTGTCAAAAATTCTTTTTCAGCGTGTGGAAAATGCCACGTTCATATTGCTCAAGAATATCAAAACAGTATTCACGGCTTAGCTCAAATCAAAGGCAACATGGATGCTGCATCTTGTGTCAGCTGTCATTTCGAGCATGATTTGAAGAGGGTTCCCCAAGTTGCTGATGCGATTTTCAAAAGCAATAAATTGAACAAACAATTTGCCATAGACAGCAAAATGATTTATTGCGTTACTTGCCATGGCGATACTGATTTAATGAGCAAAAGCAATATCAAATCATTATTGGAATCACATTCGTGGTTGCCGGAACTCGAAAGCCACTTTGCCGCAGTAACTTGTTTCGATTGTCATTCGAGTTATACTGTGCCTTATTTATCGCATAATATATTGCCTTTGGAAAAAAGTGTAAAAACGTGCAATCCATGCCACGAGCAAGACAGGAATTTGAAGTCGAAATTGGCAAATTATTACAAAACAAGCAAAACCGGAGAATCCGGAATAATTGACGGCACAATAGGTGGTGGCAGTTACGTCGGCTTGTCTCGTAGTCTAATTCTTGATAATCTGAGTTTTATACTTCTGGGTGGCGTATTTATTGGTTTACTCGCTCATGCTTATATTAGATGGTATTTCAGAAGCAAAAAGGAGTCAAAATGAAAAAGTTAGAACTATACCCGATTTGGATTAGAATTTGGCATATTTTGCAAGGTATTTTGTTTCTTCTTCTTTTGATTTCCGGAGTTGGTATGCATTTCGGGATTGTACCTGTCGGCACATCATTGCCAATGCATATTTATTCCGGTATCACGATGACGGCTCTTTATATTCTATTCTTCGTGATGAATTTCGCAACAGGGAATGCAAAACACTATTTCAAAATTCAAAAAGGAATTGTAAAGAAAATTTTTGCAGAATTAAAATATTATTTTTGGAATATATTTATTCAGCAAGAATTGGCGTATGACCCGACTATAAATAAATTTGGTGTTTTCAAACAATTATTATATTTGAAAATAATGTATGTGATTATTCCGTGTATAATTATTACAGGATTAATTATTTTGATTCCAAATCTGATGCCCGATAAAATTTTTGGCACCTCAGGTGTATGGGTTATAACGCTTCTTCATACGATAATGGGATTTTTCCTGACTGCATTTTTCCTTTTGCACTTATATTTGGGCACAACAGGCAAGACAGTTGGTCAATTTTACAAAGCTATTGTAAGCGGTAGCCTCGAATACGAAGAAAAATTGCCGGAGCCGGTATTACCGTCGGATTTAGTAAAGCAAAAGAAGTTCTTCCCGACATCATTTTATAATCCGCTTACTATGCTCGGCTCTTTATTGGCATTAATGGCATTTGTAGTAATTATCGGACTTTTATTTGTTGATATAATTGCCGGATTTGACAATCCATATATCGGCATTATAACTTTCATTTTCTTGCCCGGAATTCTTGGTCTCGGCATAGTATTGATATTTCTCGGTGCTTTATGGGAAAGTAAAAAACGATTTCTGGCTCAAAAGAAAGATAAACCATTTCCAATAATAGATTTAAATAATCCTAAAACACAAAGAATTATAGCATTTATGTCAATTATTGGGGTGATTTTGTTGTTATTCACAGTATTCGGCTCATTTAAGGCTTACGAATATACGGAATCTGATGAGTTCTGTGGCGAGGCATGTCATCAGGTTATGCACCCTGAATATTTGGCATATCAGGATTCTCCGCACTCAAATGTGGGATGCGTCAAATGCCACATTGGCTCGGGTGCAGATTGGTTTGTCAAATCTAAGTTATCCGGTAGTTGGCAGCTGATTTCAGTTCTATTTGATTTATATTCAAAACCTATACAAGTGCCTGTAGCTCATTTACGCCCTGCCCAAGAGACTTGTGAGCAATGCCATTGGCCCGCAAATTTCAATAGCGAAAAGAAAATAGTTTACGATTTTTTCCAATCGGACGAAGTAAATTCCGAAACGATGTTGACTATGTTGGTCAAAACCGGTGGTGGTACTCCAGAAAGCGGTAGGCAATCCGGGATTCATTGGCATATGAATCTCGCTAATGAGATTCATTATATTGCAAATGACTACGAACGCCAAGATATTCCTTGGGTACGAGTGATTTCAAAATTGACAGGTGATACGACTATTTATATCCGAGAGGACGACGAAATAACACCGGATATGCTTAAGCCTGACAATTTACGGAAAATGGATTGTATTGATTGTCACAACCGCCCGGCGCACATTTACAAGATTCCTTACAAGGAAGTCAATACATATATGTCGAACAACAAAATTGACAATTCCTTGCCATTTATCAAAAATCTCTCCGTCCAAATACTCGAATCTTATTCGATTAATCGCGAAAATTCTTTGGCTGAAATTAGTAATTATATAAATAATTTCTATAATAAATATTACCCACAAATAGCGAAAGAGAAAAAACATCAGATTCAGCAGTCAATTCATCACATTAACACAATTTATTTGCGTAATTATTTCCCCGAAATGCATACAAATTGGAAACGTTTCCCTAATAATTTGGGGCATATGTATTCCGATGGCTGCTTCAGATGCCACGGCGGTAAACATAAATCTATCGACGGAAAAGTAGTAAGCCACGATTGCAATGTTTGCCATACAATTATTTCGCAAAAAGCGCCCGGACAGACTGAAGAAAAACGCGGTTTAGACTTGGAATTTAAGCACCCCGGTGGCGAAAACCTCAACATCGAGAACAGACTTTGTTCCGATTGCCACGGAATAAAGCAAGTCAAAAGCATACAGGCATTCAAAAAATAAATAAGTTAAGAAATGTCTTCTTCCCCCTCTTTTCAAGAGGGGGTTAGGAGGTCTTACGCAAATTATTTAGGAAAAACTAATATATTCTATTCATCTTAAACAAGATTATCAAGATTACAAGATTCACAAGAGTAAATTATGTTTTAAACCCCTGTTTATTTGTCTCGTCATGTCAGTTGTTACAACTGAAAAGAAGAGAAATTTATAGAAAATCATTTAACCTTCAGAAGGTTCCAAATCTTCGGAAGGTTCTTAATTTGCGAACACTGCGGTTAAATTATTTTAGTTTTGATTGCTTAATCCTGTCCATCACGATATCTTGATAATCCTGTTCAAGATGAACAGTACGCTGTTCTATCCTATATGCTGAAGGGCTAATGTGATTTATTCAAACGCATTCTATGAATATTTACAAGCAAATTTCCGATTTTATTTGGAAATTATCCTATATTTGCATAATTTACGAAAATTTATTGAATAAAATGAGAAAATCTATGAAAACTATATTTACACTTTGCTTGCTATTGGCTGTTTTTGCTTCTAATTTTATGTTAGCCGATGACAATAACGAGCGGCAGCGCACTATTGATGCATTCAATCGTTTGAAGGAATCCGCTCAACCACGCCCTACGAAATATAGGACGGTGTATCCGAGTTATCTCCTATCGCAAAAAAGCAAAGTTCCACTATTTTTAAATGTCAATGCAACGCTCGACGAGCTGCTTTCCGACCCGAATCCAATGCAGAACGAATCTTCGATTTCTGTCAATCCCGTTAATCCCAAAATTCTAATTGCGTCTGCTGTGGACTATCGAGCAGAATCTTCAACTTGGGTTTATGTCAGCAGCGATGGTGGTATTACATGGAAAAATTTCAATCTCGGGAAACCATACCCGACTTGGCGCTCATCCAATGACCCGTCGGTGATGTTCGATGCCGAAGGAATCGGCTATTTAGTATATGGCGGTTTTGGCTCTCTCGAAAGCGGCGATGCCGGACTTGTGGGTGAAAATGGAGTATTCATTGCCCGAACTACTGACGATGGCAAGAATTGGGAAGCTCATATTCCGGTGATTGTACACACGGGTCCACAGACTTTAGATTCTAATTTCGAAGATAAATACTACGTGCAAGTGGATAATTCGCCCAAATCACCTTATTACAGGCATGTTTACATCCCATGGAAAAGAGTCACACCGCGAGATTCTGCAACACAAATTGTAATCGCCAAGTCAACTGACTTCGCCTCGACGTGGACTAAACCCCTTCCAATTAGCGATAGAGTCTCAGGAAGCTCCGAAGATACAACTTTCGGGCAAAGTTTCCCGCTTGCAACCACGGGACCAAATGGTGAGCTATACGTTGTTTGGAATCATGGCATTGTTCACGGTATCGGTTTTGTCAAATCTTATGACGGCGGTGCAACATTTACCGAGCCGCGAATAATTCACAATTATAATATTTTCGGCGAAACAAGATTCATTCCCGGTCAAGGATATCGCCATACAGTCAAAGGGCGTGTCCGAGCAGAAGCCTATCCTGTAATTGTGTGCGATAACACCGAAGGCGAACGAAGTGGCGACCTCTATCTTTGTTGGGCTGCGGATAATCCGCCCAATATTTATTTTTCGAAATCAACCGACGAAGGCGAAACTTGGACTGAACCGGTCATCGTTCATGAAAAAAACGACAATGACCAATTCTGGCAATGGATGAGTATGGACCCCAAAAGTGGCGAATTGGCAATTATGTATCTCGATAGCAGAAACGACCCCGAAAATATTATGATTGAATGCTATGTCAGTTATTCGTCTGATGGCGGTGATACATGGATTGACCGCAGGGTGTCGGACATAGTCAGCGATATTAGGCTGAATCCATTCGGCAGCAATGCCTTTGCGGGCGATTACAGTGGCAACGCCTTTTTTGACGGTATAATTTATCCGTCTTGGGTGGACATGCGTGGTGCAGTTACCAATATTCGGGATAGTGATGTATTTACTGCAATAGTAAACACACGTGCACCCGAAGCACCGAGTGATTTTGCATATGATTTTAATCCGTCCGAGCCTACAAAAGTTGATTTGACGTGGATACCGCCCGCGAAAAAAGCATTCGGGCAGCCACTATTGCCCGATGATTATGATTTGAATCTTTATCGAGACGGAGAATTGCTCGCTACTTTACCCGGTGGAACGGACATTTACATAGACACCGCACTCATTCCATTCAAAGATTATGACTACAAAATTTATGCTTTTAGAAATGAAGACAAAAGCCCGTCGATGGAATTGACAGCCTATCCCGGCGGCTCTCAAAAGCCCGATAAACCTTGGATTACTTCGGTTGTTCGGCAAAATCAAGATATAAAAATCGAAGTCAAATTACCAACTTTACGAACAGATTCGATAACTCCAATTTATAATCTCAGCAAATTGAAAGTTTATCTGGATAGCGCATTCATCCAATCGTACCTACTTACCGCTTCAGACACCGGATTGGTCAAAACTTTTGAATTTACTACTGCTAAGCCCGGGTTTTATATTTTGAATGTTGTGGTAGAGGATTATTTCCCACAAATCGAATTAACCACTCAAAGCAATTTCTCAGAGAGGCTTTTGATTTATTCAGGCGAAAATCATTCCGACTTGAATGAGAATTTTGACACGGGACCACTGCCAAAATATTACCTTGCAGGAAATTGGCAAAAGACCAATAAATTTGCTTTCAGTCAACCTTTTTCATTTGCAATATCTCCTGATGGGCATTACAAAGCCGAGCAGCATGACACATTGATAGTATTTCCGATTGATTTGGCAAATAATGAAGATGTTTATATTTTATTTCGCCATGCAGCAGTTATACATCGTGGCGATTCAGCATACGTTGAAATAGCCCCAAACCTACAATCGGAATGGACAATTATCGGGAGATATAATCAAACTTATTACGAACCATGGCAGAATTCAATACTCGACCACGAAGATTGGAAGCCTGAATCAATTCATTTTGAAAATACTGACGAATGGGAACAGAGCTTCGTAAGATTCCGCTTTATTTCTAACAAAATTTATGCAGATGAGGGCTGGTATGTTGATAATATTGAAATATCTAATTCGCCTTTGAGCGTTCGCGACAACAATGATAACAAAAGCATCAGGGTTTATCCAAATCCCACAAGTGAATTTGTAGTTTTTGACAATGTAGTCAGCCAAGCGATTCAACGCGTTATAATTTATAATATTTATGGCGAACAATTGATTGAATTTGAACCGACTAATCATTCTGCAAAAATTGATTTGAGTACTTTATCTGCCGGATATTATTTTGCAGATGTCGAATCGAGCGGCAAAATCGAAAGAGTCTCATTTATTGTTGTAAAATAATAAAGTATTAATTAATTAATAATTCAAAAGCAATTTAGAGGAAATTTATGAAAATGATTAAGTGTATTTTATTGGCTGTAATATCTGTTTTCGCAATGCAAAATAGTGCAATCGCAGACGATGACTATTTGAAATTTGGCATCACAGGCGGTGCAATGAGCTATTTGCATACTTCGGACAATACTAATTTTTCATGGCATCAAGGATTTTCCGGGACTGCCGGGACGCCGGATAAAATCAGCCAACGGAATTATTCTTTTCCGGTTGGTCTTGTTGCGGAAATCAAACCTGTCGAATTTCTTGTTCAAACGATACTTATTAGGATGACATATAACGACTACGGGTTTGAAAGCACTTTTTACGAAGAGAGATTGATTGGAATAGATGACACAGAGAATGAAATTGTGATGGGACATTTCACCACTGTGGACCAATTCGATTTATCTGCGATTAGCATGGAGTTGCAATTCAAACATTATCTCCTTGGCAATTTGAATCTTGCCGGTGGATTAAGTTTTGATTATTTTATAAAAAATGAAATCAAAAGAGTTTATAATGTGCATGAGCCGGATTATCATACATTCAGACCTCAAGAAGGTTTCAAACTCGAAAACAATGGTCGGACGATGGTAATGAAAGATAAATCGGAAATTGAAGAGTTTAATAAGTTCCAATTCGGGATTAATGCGGGTATTAGCTACGATTTTAACATGTCATCTATTCAAATAAGTCCATACACCAATTTCACTTACTACTTTACTTCTCTTATATCAGACGCGAATTTAAAATTCAATAAATTCAATGTTGGAATAGATTTTATGTTTAAAATGTAAAGAATTAATTTATAAATAAACAACAAAATAAATGCACGAGCCTGAACCCGTGCATTTTTTATTTTTAATTAAATGATTTAATTACAATACTTTTACAATTATATATTTAATTTTATGACCTTCTTCCACGACTTCCTTGGGAGCTATGTTCGTCGGGTTGTGCATAAAAATAAAGGAAATCAGCTTTTCGGTTCCGCGTTTTGATTTGTGTACAATCGCCGATATTCCATCCGGCACTTTGCCAAATCCGAATATATCATTATATGTATGAGTTTTAAGCAAATTATTTTCGGCATCAAAATAAGATACCTCAATTTTTGCTTTGGTGCCTATCATGACTTGTTCGCCACTACCTTCTTTGAGTATCGCAAAAATATTTCCATTCCTCTTTTCAGCTTCAATAGTCTTGCCCTTATATTTCATCATGAATCTATCCGGCAGTTTTAGGGACAGACTAAATGGGCCACTTTTCTCTTCAGGGATTTCAAAGTCCTCTTCTTTGCTAGCTTTGATGAATAAATCCTTAACAGTCTTGTCAATTTCAGATAAAATATAATCGTCAAGAAGATATTTTTTAGATATTTCAACCCTATCAAACTTGCCATCATCTGTTAAAAATAATTTGCCGTTTATTATCATATTTTCCAAATTATAGTCAAAAACCCTGCTACTATCCTTTAGATAGACTACGAGATCGGAATAATTTACATTTTCGTAATATGGCATTATTGGAGTTTCTATTTCAATATTGCTACTAAATCCACCATAATCAACACCATCCCCACCTTGTGCAGACATACGTGATGGATATCCACCGCTGAGTCCGCCGGATGCCGAACCCCGTGACATCATGTTTACGGCAATTACCATGGAACCCATTCCCTCAGGAATCGGTAACGGCTGATTAATAGTATCATATTCACCGTTTGCGTTGCGAATTTCCGAATCAATTGCCACAAACGAAGTATGCTCGGTAAGAAGATTGTATTTCATGCCAATCTCAGTTATTGCATCTTCAAATGATAGCGTGCTTTTATCATTATAATTATTTTTGCCGAAATTATCATACATTTCGATTAATTTCAATTTATTTCGGGCATAAATATATTTGATTGCGTTCGATTGGTCCATTTTGCCGAACCTGTCAACAGGAATATTTACATGCAAATCTTGTTTTGCAGTTTTACCTCTCAAAATGATTTTTCCGCCCGGATGCCCTTCGTATTTGCCATAAACAATGATTGGTCTTTCGGCAGTCAAATCGAATGGCTTGATTGGCTCAACGTCGTAAGTCGTAAATCCGTCAAATTCGATGCTAATGTCAGTCAATACGGGCGATTCGATATATTTCATAAATCTATCTGCAGCTTTTTGAGCTCCTTCTTGTTCAGTAATAATAAGCGGCTCGCCTGCTCCGGCTAATGCCATTGCTTCGATTAAAAATCGGTTCATATATCCGCCGATTCCGAATGAATATAAATTGGCTTTGTTTAGATTGTCGCGAATGTAATTCACAGCTTTTTTATCAACCCCAACCAATCCGTCTGTCATCACGACAATAGATTTGGAATAGCCCTCATTATTCGGCATATTCAATGCTAATTCTAACGCCGGCATTAATTCTGTGCCGCCGTGTCCGTGTTCTTTGTTGATGAATTCAATCGCATTCATTAGATTTTTATCGGTAGCGGCAATTGAATTTTCCGAAAATAAAACTGTGCCCGAAGCAAATAATATCACATTGAATAAATCATTCGGACGCATTCGGCGAAGCAATTGCTCCATAGAAGCTTTTGAAATGTCTATCGGAAATCCATTCATTGAACCCGACACGTCAACCACAAAGATGAACTCCCGCGGCACGACATCTTTGATTTCGACTCTTTTAGGCGGTTGGATTACCAACATGAAATAATTTTCCTTATCGCCTTGGTGTAGCAATAGTCCCGTTTCGATTCTTTCTCCCGCCGGACGATAGGAAAGGATGAAATCGCGGTTGCCGCTTTTCTCTTCACCTTTTGCCAATTTGATAATTTGTTGGTTATCGTTGAGTTTTTGAATTTCAATTTTGTGCGATTTTGAACTGATTTTGTCCATTGGGATGATTGTGTTCATCGTGATGGAAATATCAAAATCGTATGTCGGCACATTTGAAGGTATATATCCTACATTTTCTACCGGATTATCAGTGTCGTTCTTTTCCGAAATATATCTCGGACCGACCACTGTTGGTAACACAAATTCGTATTCCAATTCTTCGGGAATCAGCATTTCGGTATATCGCAATGCTACTTGAATTGTATCGCCGGGCATGACATTTGCCACATTCATTGAGAAAATATTTGGTCTTCTTTGCTCCAAAAGTGATGCACTTTTGCCTTCTTCCTTGGCTTCTTCGTACATTTCACGTGCTTTCACTTTCGGTTGAATTACTGCTTTTATCGTCCTATCAGCAATTTTCATTTCCATAGCATACACTGCTGCCCGAGTGGAAGCCGGGAAAACATAAACGGCTTCGATGGCTTTTTCGCCACGATTGACGTAGCTTTGGGTAATAGTCACATCTGCCATCATACCCGAAATGGTGACGTCCGCTTTTGTTGATAGTAAGGGGAAATGCTCGATGTTAATGTCCGGTGGCAATTCAAAATAGGGTGATTCCCCCTTTACACCGGCTTCTACGAATGACCTTTGTGCTGAAACGGAACTTAAAGAGACCAAAAACGCAATTGTTAAAATTAAAAATTTCATACTCTCAACCACCTTTAAGAAAAATGTTATTCAACTTATCTAAATAGACTACTTTTTTATGAATTTGGTTACACTTATATTTGTTATAAATGAATGTTTAATTCAAAAATATAAAATTAGGGATAAATTATGAATGAACAAAATGAAGAATTGAAAAAAATATTCCAGCAGCGAGACCGCTCGGTAAGGGTATTATCGAAGGACGGCTTTTTCAGAGCAGTATGTGTAAAGAGTTCAAATACCTCACTCACAGCGCAACGCAACCATAAATTGGATAAAGTATCGGCGTTTTTCTTGTCGCGAATGATGTCTTCATCGCTCATGATTGCCTCATTTCTAAAGGGCGAGGAGCGTGTAGTCATCGAAGTTGACGGTAGCAATGTATTCAAAAAACTATTTGCCGAATCAATGCAATTGGGCGAAGTCAGGGGATATGTTGATATGAACAACACCGAAAACATCTACCATGTAAATGACATTTCGGAAATTATTGGTTCGGGTTCGCTACGAATCACAAAGATTTTGTATCACAAAGCGGAACCTATTCAGGGAATTGTCCCGCTTGTCAAGGGCGATATTGCCGATGATTTGGCATATTATTTCGTTCAATCCGAGCAAATCCCAACGGCAGTTGTGTTGGATGTAGAATTTGACGATTCAGGCGAAATCAAACATTCAGGCGGACTTATGGTGCAAGCTATGCCGGGATTTCACATTGACCAACTCCAAGCAGTATTGGATAAATTGGAAAACATTACACCACTTTCAGATTATTTCTCGGCGGGATTGAATCCAAAGCAAATAATGAAAGAAGTGCTTCCCTTCGAGTTCGATGTAATCAACAGCACGCAAGTTGATTTCTTTTGCCGATGCTCGAAAGAGATGTTTCTCTCGAAATTGTTGACACTTGGAGCAGAGGAAATCAAATCCATGAAAAGCAGCCAACACAATGAGTTGGTATGTAAATATTGCAACAAACATTATTATATCCAAGATGACGACTTCGACAAGCTAATCGAAGAATCTTTGGCAAAAACTAATTAATTTTTTCATTTTATTGGGAGCTATTATGAGCAGTTTCATTAAAGAATTTAAAGAATTCGCCGTCAAAGGCAACGTAGTTGATATAGCAGTCGGTATGATTATTGGTGTTGCATTCGGCAAAATAGTGAGTTCATTTGTGAACGATGTCGTGATGCCACCAATAGGAATGCTTGTAGGCGGAGTTGATTTCCAAAATTTTAGCTACGTACTCCGAGAAGCTACAGAAGCACAAGAAGCCGTAACTATAAATTATGGCATGTTTATCAACAATGTGATTGATTTTGTTATCATAGCATTTGCTATTTTCGTGGCGATTAAAGCTATGAACAGATTGACACGCAAAGAAGAAGCCGCTCCCGAACTCACCGTACCGGCAGCACCAAGCCCCGAAGTAGAATTGCTAACCGAAATCAGAGATTTGTTGAGGAAGTAAAAAAGCATTCAAAGCCTTCCGAAGGTTCCAAACCTTCGGAAGGTTAGAATACAGCAAGCCCAAAGGGCTTGAATATAAATAACCCCGTATGAAATGCGGGGAACGTATCATATGCAACATTATCAAACCACGAAGTGGTTAAATGTGAATAACCCCGTATGAAATGCGGGGAAAATCCTGAAATACGTTGACAAATTTCAATTCTGCTTTTTTCAATCTCCCGGAACATAAAATTCGCAAACTGCTTCAATCCTATTTACAAAGCCAATATCTAATATTTCAGAATATTTTTTATCCCATTTGCAACCTTTAAAATGAGGTACACCCACATGAAAATGCAAACGCTTTGTCTTTTGCACATTGAAACTATATTGTTTTTCTTCCGAAACTATATCATTATATTTACAATTTATGTTTCTTAAAGACCGATAAAATATTTCGTCATCAGAGTAAAACATAAAAAATTCAATTCTATAAGTTGTATCTTTAAAAAGAGGCTCGAAAAAATCTTCGTTCTTCATATGAATTGTCAAATTTAATGAGTCCTTGTGAAGCAAGCGTACAAAATGTGGTATTTTATCAAATTTATGTTCAAATACTCCACAAGCAGGGCTTAAATAAGCATCACCATCTCTTATAAAATAGATTTCATTTGAAAAACTATAAAAACTACCCAAAACCTGAGGAATGACATTATCTTTATTCGCTTTGACTGCCCAATCCGATAGAGCAAATATATATGAATCATCAGTCGGGTTGAAAATCTTAACTTTTATTATTACTTCATCATTTAAATACTGTGCTTCGATTGAACTAATCAGTTCTGACGAAAAAATATATTGCGCATTTAGCACTAATAGTATCAAAATAATCCAAATCTTGTTCATGATTTCACCTTTTCGATATACCTTATTTTTAAAATCAGAATCCAACAATACAAAACACAAACTTATGAAAAAATTGAATAGTAGCAAATTTTGAAATTGTTTTTGTCTTCCAGACCTATGTTTTCAGATGTGCCACACCTCGGAGGTGTGGCAAATCTACGAGGTTGACATTCTTCTCCCACGGTTAAAACCGTGGGCTATGTTTTGGACAGAACGCTGTTCTGTCCCTACATTTCAGATGTGCCACACCTGCCGGGTGTGGCACATCTACAAGGCAAAAAAAAAAGCTGCCCAATCGGACAGCCTCAGTTAGATTAGAGCATTTTTTGATGTAGCGGATATTTCGAGGTGAATTCTTTCACTTCGTTGCGGACTTGCTCGTAAACGCTTTCGTTACCGATGTTGGTGATTACTTTGTCAATAAATTCAGCAACTTGGACGAAATCATCTTCTTTCAATCCGCGAGTAGTCATCGCCGGAGTTCCGAGCCTGATACCCGACGTTACCAATGGTGGCTGAGTATCGTTGGGCACTGCGTTTTTGTTGCAAGTGATGCCGGATTCATCAAGGGCATTCTCGGCTTGTTTGCCGGTCACGCCTTTGTTCCGCAAATCAACAAGCATCAAATGGTTGTCTGTGCCGCCGCTGACCAAATCGTAGCCCTTGGATACAAGTGCTTTGGCGAATGCTTGGGCGTTTTTAATTACCTGAGTTGCGTATAAATCAAATTCGTCGCTCAATACTTCACCGAATGCCACAGCTTTAGCAGCGATTACGTGCATAAGTGGACCACCTTGCACGCCCGGCATCACCCACGAATCTAAAACTTCACCGATATTTTTGACGCGACCGGATTTCGGGGCAACGATTCCGAATGGATTTTCGTAATCTTTATGAGTCATGATGATACCGCCGCGAGGTCCGCGTAAAGTTTTGTGAGTAGTCGAAGCGACGATATCGCAGTAGGGGACAGGATTGCTCAGTTTACCTTTGGCAATCAATCCCGCGGGATGAGCAATATCTGCAAATAGGAAAGCACCCACTGAGTCTGCTATTTCGCGGAATTTCTTGAAATCAATATCACGCGGATATGCCGAAGCACCAACTGTGATTAGCTTTGGTTTGTGCTTTTTGGCTAATTCAGCCGCTTTGTCATAGTCAATTCTGCCTGTTGCAGGGTCTAATTCGTAAGCTACGAAGTTATAAAATTTGCCCGAAAAATTCACAGGCGAACCATGAGTCAAGTGACCGCCATGAGCAAGGCTCAATCCCATGACTGTGTCGCCATGGTTGAGGAATGTGAAATACACAGCCATGTTGGCATTGCTTCCGCTGTGTGGTTGCACGTTGACATATTCCGCACCGAAGAGCTTTTTCAGTCTTTCGCGAGCAAGGTCTTCAGCCATATCCACATATTCGCAACCGCCATAGTAGCGTTTGCCCGGATATCCTTCGGCATATTTGTTCGTTAGCACCGAGCCCTGCGTTTGCATTACAGCTTCGGAAGTGAAATTCTCACTTGCAATTAATTCGATTTTGTCGTGCTGTCTTCCATTTTCTAACATCAAAATGTCGTACAGTTCGGGGTCATATTTTTTTACATTTTCATACATATCAAAATCCGTTTTTATTGAATAATATTCCAATTTATGGTGTAATTCTGTAAATCATTCTTGGGAAAGGAATTACCTCGCGAATGTGTGCCGCTCCGGTAATCCATTTAACTGTGCGCTCTACTCCGAGTCCGAATCCGCTGTGGGGGACACTTCCGTAGCGACGCAAATCCAAATACCATTTGAATTCCTCTTCGGGCAATTCTTCATGTTTAATGCGTTGTAACAGCAAATCGAAATCGTCTTCTCTTTGGCTGCCACCGATTAATTCGCCCGCTTTTTCAGGTCCTAACATATCCATTGCAAGAACGACTTTTGGGTTGATTGGGTCGCGTTTCATGTAAAAGGCTTTAATTTCAGTCGGGTAGCGATGAATTATCAACGGTTTGTCGAATTGTTCCATGATTGCTTCCTCTTGTGGCGAGCCAAAATCTTCGCCCCATGGGAATGGAAGTATTTCGACATCTTTGCCGTCAATTTTTTTGTTCAGAGGAATTTTGTTTTCTACCAACCAATCAACTGCATCCGAATAGCTCATTCTATGGAATGGGCGACGAACTTTTTCGAGTTTTGTAATGTCGCGTTCCAATGTTTGAAGTTCCTTTTGGCAGGTTTTCAAGCAATATTGGACAATGTATTCGACCAAATCTTCAGCCAAATCCATATCATCGTTCAAGTCGAAAAATGCCATTTCGGGTTCGACCATCCAAAATTCAGTCAAATGTTTACGCGTTTTGGAACGTTCGGCACGGAAAGCAGGTCCGAAAGTATAAACTTTGCCCAAAGCGAGTGCTGTTGCTTCGGCGTAAAGTTGACCCGATTGTGACAAGTATGCTTTCCCCAAATCAAAATATTCGGTTTCGAATAATGTGGAAGTGCCTTCACAAGCATTTGGAGTCAAAATCGGCGAATCCATTAGTTTGAATCCGTTACCGTCGAAAAAGTCACGAATTGCTTTCATCACAGCCGCTCTGACGCGCATAATCGCATGTTGGCGCGATGAACGCAACCACAAATGGCGATGCTCTATCAAAAACGAATCCCCGTGCTCCTTGGGAGTTATTGGGTATTCTTGAGCTAATTGAATAATCTGCAAATTTGTGACATCTATTTCAAAGCCGCCCGGGGCTTTTTCGTTGCTTACTACTTTGCCTGTCAAACTAATTGATGACTCTTGGGTCAGGCTTTTGGCATTTTCGAAAGCTTCTTCGCTGACATTAGTCTTGAAAACGACGCATTGGATTACTCCGGTGCCGTCGCGAAGCATTATGAATTGTAATTTCCCTTTTCCGGTAAGATTGTAAACCCAGCCACGCAAAGTGACTTCTTCGCCTACGTACTTGTGGATGTCTTCGATATAATGAAAACTTTTGTAACTCGACAACATAATTATCCCATTTTTATAAACATTGTATTTACAAAAATACGAATATCACGGCAAAATAATCTTTTGAATGATAAAAGTTATTATCTTCCGCCTGCAACGGACAATCTGAGGTCGAATCCAATTTGCGTAGAATGGAATCCGGGTTGTGCCGCACCTTCGGTAAATGTGCCTTCGTATCGTACAAAGAATGAGGCTGTAAGCCTTTGGCTCAATGAGTAACGAGCACGTGGTTCGATGATGATTTGAGTGTTGCCGTCAAGAGTTTGTCCGCCGGCTTCATCACCAACGTATGTATCGGCAGGGCTTGTGATGTTGTAAAGGGCGCGTCCGTTAGTTTTATATGTGAAAAGGAACGAAAGCTCGAAATCATTTTGCAGTGAAATACCAAGGAATGCAAACTCGAATCCTTTCATAGTGTAGCTTGCTTGAGCAGTAATGTCATTAGTAGTTTGAGATGTAACTGTGGAGCGGGCTGCCGAATTTATCATAAAGGATTTGGTGCTTGACCAACGCAAAGTAGCAGTCAATGTTCCATCAAAAAGATTTTCGTCAAATGTTGAATTTATACCAATAAGTGGTTGGAATGCATACTGAACAGTCTGCGTGGTAACTGCACGCCCGTTGTCGGTCAAATTCGCCATTTCATTGAATGAAGAAGTATATTGGTGGTCTAATGTCATTTTCTTAACGTAATCTTTCCATAGCCAGAAATTTTCTAATCCTTCCCATCTGATTAACCAATTGACTGCCGGCAAGAATTTTGCAGTACTGCCTCCGGATATTGAGAACATTTCCAATCCGTTGTAAAATGCATCGTTCAAAGCCCTTTGGTACAGCTGATTCCTTTCAACTTCGCCAATTTCGCCATTAACAAATCTATTTTCAACAATTGCGGTTTGAGCTTCATATAATCTGATTACATTGTCAATTGTATTATTGAATGGATTGAATCCAAATAAAGTAGGGAATGTAAGGAATGACCTGTTGAATGATTCCGTACCGATAATATTTGTAAACGTCGGATTGCCAAATTCATCTGTTACAACAGTTTGGTTACGATTGAAGCCGACTTCTGATTTCCAAGATAATTCCATTGTTGCCCCTTTCCAAAGTGGGCGAGAGGTTTTGATATTCAGCGATGTTGTTTGTCTGTAATTATCTTGCAAACGAGCATTTGCAGGTCTTAGCCCCGGATAAGATTGGAAACCAAAGAATGGGAATTGGTCTGAGCTTACAAGGTCATAGCCACCGTGAGGATGACCGACAAGCCCCATTTGATATGCCCAACTTGGACCATGAATATTTTGGCTTTCGCGGAATGTCAGTCCGTTTACCCAGAAATTGTGCATTCCCGTTCCACCAAATACGCCGGGCGTAAGATTTGAATTTTGTTGAGTGAAAACAAAGTCAACCTTATCCCAATCAAAAAATATTAGTTTGAATATTGCCACAGGTGCAAATAGTTTACCCGATGATGCTTTTTTCGTTGTTGTGTCCAATTGTGGCTGGAATTGTCTTATTCCAGTCGGTTTAGCAGCTTCCACACCGAACCATCCATCGCCCAAAGATTTCAATTTCAATCCCATATTGAATCGTATCGAATTTGTCCATCCGGCATTTTTAACAATATCTCTGATTTCCGGTTTCGTTTGCAATGGGTCTGACCAATTGTACGTAGTCGTAAAACTTCCGGTCATATCAATAAATTCGTTTAACGAAATTATATTGGGTAACATCGGGCGTAAATTTATTGCTACAGTTTGTGTATGTAAGTTATTTGTTCCGAAATTGATTAATTGTCCATTATTAAAAAACATTGCCGAGCCGATTTGAGCACCTGTACGTTGCTGACCGAATTCGTCAAATTCCATATTTACTAAAGTGCTGTTTGTTGACATATTATAATCAATTACAGGGCTTAAGAAACCGCTTTCTGATAATTTCCAATTTAAATTGACTACTCGCATCGCAGAAAAATCGCGCAAAATAGGGCTCGGGAAATCGAGGAATCGTGATTGCTCTGTTTGGCGCCTTCTGTTGAAAGTCACATTTGTGTTGATAGTTGTTGGCAGAGGGTTGATTTTTGCACCGCTATACACACCGAAAAATGGCATTCCTTCAAAAAATGTAAATGGCTTGAAACTCAGGAAGTCAGGAATACTTGTTCCCCACTGAACTCCCAATCGCCATTGCCAATTGAATCGTTCCGAATAAATCGGATTACGTTCAAACTCTTGCGAATAAGCGTATGTAACGGTTGTTTTATTAATTGTTTCTCTAATCGTCCAATGATTTATCGGCAGTCCGAATTTGAATCCTGTAAGTGCCCAACTGTCCATCACTCTCAATGATTGTGAACGGTTGATAACTCGGTCTCTGGCTTGAGCCGCTTCAGAGGGAGTTCCACCGGCTTCAATTACCTGATTATATGCTGCAGTTGCTGCTTCATTCAAAAATATATCGTCATTTGCCACAAATTGGGGCGTCTCCATTATTTCAGCATGTGTATATGTAACGGGAATTTTCATATTGCTGAAACTTTTTGGGGCGAATTTATCCAAGTTCCCTGTCATCGTCACAGACCAATTTGTAGAATTACTCCTGTTTCCGAAGCGTTCTTCGAGTTGGTGGAAATTCGGTTTGCTATGCTGGAAATTACCACTAACAGTCCCCAAATCTGCAAGTACTAAATTGAAAGAACCAATCCCTGCCCAATCCGCTGATTCTTCCGGCGAAATCAGTCTCAATTCATTTGCCCACATTGTTGTGGTCAATTCATTCGGGAAACGCTCAGCCGGATTGATTATACCCAAACCGAAGAATTGCACACGTGTCAATATCGGATTTCCCTTTATGGCAAATACTGCATTCGGGTCTCCCGGCACAGGCATTTCAAATCTTTCGTATCTATTGAGCGAATCGCGAAGCTGTTTGATTGCAGTTAGTTGGAGCAAATCAATTTCAATATCTTGCCAACCTCTCATAAGTGGGCGTTTGTACTCGTAATAGTTGGATGAGTCTATACCGAAACGTAGGAAGGCATAGGCTTTGGGTACTGCTCCCGGGATAATATTATCCGGCATAGAACCATCGCCATGAATGAAAAATTTCATCTTTTTATAGTAAAATAAGTCTAATTGACGGAAAATACGTGTTGTCATTCTCTCGTCGCCATAGCGAAGGTTTTTCACACCTATTGCAATTGATTGCTCGTTCAGCCTGATGTCCCGAGTTGGGTCAGGGTTGTTTAATTGGCGTGGTGCGGCAACTCCCGGAGGCATCGTGTAATAATCCGGTGGACCTGAATTTTCCCAAAGATTGACAAATGATACCGATAATACGCTATCGTTAGGGTTGACGTTTGGTTGCAAGTTACTAACTCTTTGCCATTGCGAACCTACAAGCTTCCAATCATCAATCGAAGCATCTAAATAACCGCCTTGGAAGCGAACTCTAACGTATTGAATGTTTGAAAACAGGGGATTGCCCACTCTGTCTATTGGCTTACGAATAGGAATTCTGTACAAAAACCACCCAGTTTCGGGGTTACCACCGACGATTTGAGGGTTGTTTGCGGCATCAACGGCTGATTGCGAAAGATTGACTTCATAAGTGAAATAGCTATTGTCGAGCGATATTTCCTGTCCGTTGTTTTTGTTCAAAATTTCTGTATCGGGAAATTGCCCCAATTCCGACACTCTTGAATTCCCTTCAAAGTTATTATATTTAATGAAATCTTGCCAGGTGCGTTCGTCATCATTTTTGGTGAAATTGAAAGCATAATCGTCGCGTGCAGGGTCTTCCTCTTCACTCAATGGGAAAGGATATGTTACTTTTTCCTGAGCATTACTTAAACCGTCAATCCCGACATCTTCGCCTTCGTCAATGATTCCGTTTGGTAATGGATTTGCGGCTGTTATGCCGTCTTCCGTATCCAATACACGGTTCGGGATTATATCCTCGCTGATTTGCCCAAAATCAATATACATCTTAGTCTGACCGGGTTCGTAAGCATTTACACGCATCATTATTTCTACATACTCGATATTTTCTGTATCGAAATTTGTATTGAATGATGAGAGCAATCTCATCATTCCCGACCACACTTTGGGTTTAACTTCAGGGCGAGTACTCCAAACATCAGTTGGGTCGAAATACGGGTTGATTTCATCTACGAATAATGGGTTCATGTTATAAATACCACGTTTGCTCGGGTCGAACAAAATGTGCATCGGATTGCGATAGTTTCTACCTTGCTGGTATGATGTATTATTAGGATAAATATCGCGAATCGGTACACGCGCTATAAAAAATTGATACCAAAACATATTTGCTTTATAAGTCACTGCTACTGTATCACTGTCCCAGAACATTGTGTTCACGGGTGGTGAAGAATGTTGCCATTGCGTAGAATTCAATCCCAAGGGAATTGTACGTTGAGCTCCCTCGAAGTCGTCAATAAATACCACCGGCTCGTTATTATCCGATGCAATTTCCGAGCGTCTTTTATTCGGTGTTGGCAATATCATTGCCCATTCACCACGCATATTAAATGATGACGGTGCTTTTGTATCGTAAAAAGGCAAATAATCTAATAATCTTGTGATGAACTCTGTTTCCCAATTCAAATTACCATCGAACCCGAATATCGAGTTCGAAATTGGTTCCTCGCCAAGCCTGACGCGGTCAATGAGTGCAGATTGGTCGTAGTGCATGAATGTGAAGCCCAAATTTGCATTAGCATATCGTGAGCGATGCAACAAATAATCACCTCTGATACCGGCTAACGTTCGCGTCGAGATATTGAATATATCTCGCTGCTCGTATTCCACCTTCAGATTTGCGTTCGGTAATGATGCTCGCGGGTTTCGCAATGTCAGCGTACCGGCAAAATAATCAATAATATAATCCTGATTTTCAATCAATTCCTGACCGTCAAGCAGCACTCTAACGCTACCGCGTGCAAGGTTGAATGCACCTAACTGAATCCTATTTGTAGCACGTCCTGAAACTTCACCCGAAATGATAAATCTGTCTCGAGCAGTGTTGAGCCTTGCTACATCGTAAGTTGTATCATAAGGTTCGCTGAAAATGTATTCCCTTGCAAGGTCGGGATTACCAATGTCTTCACGCGAAAAATATTTGACCAAAGCTGAATCGAAAGGACGAGAATTCGGGAATGTGATTAAGCCTTCATTTGGGTCAAAGAATGGCGGTCTCAAATCGAATATACCGTCGGGCTGCGGTGCTCCGGTGCTATTATTTACTTGGTCAACACCGAAAATTGTAACTAATTTATCCGGTGCACCTTCCAGCACATCGGTTGAGTCGTTGGTTTTTCGGAGGTACCAAATATTGATATTAGTTTCGTTAACGTTGACGTTTCGCGCATTGATGTCGAAAATATTCTTCATCTGACGTTTCCACAAAGTTGAGAAACCGGGTTGCATATTTGGGCGATAAATCAATTTCAAAATCAATGTATCTTTTACGTCTGCATATGCGGACAAATTACCATAATAACGGTCGTCTTTGGGGTCGCTTGTTGGTCCTTCAGTACGATACGACACGGCGTAGTATCTGTCAGGGCGTAAATTTCGGATAGAAACTGTTCCCAAATTATAGTCAACCCGATATTTAGATGAGTCCAATCTTATGAAATTGCCTCTTTCTACCTCGCCTGCTTTAATTTCTAAAGTTTTAAATGAATCAGGATATTTTTCATTCTGTGCACCCAAAACAGGCTGCAAATTGGCAATTGCTATAGATGTTCCTGCCATCGAGACGCCTTCTCTGATGTCATTTGTTGATTCCCAAACTTCGATTTCCTTGATTCTCAAACTGTCGCCTTCGACAGGAATTACAGGTGTCGAATTCTCGAAATATTTATCGTATATTTTTTGGTATGCCGTATCTACGAAAAAGTGATTCTTGGCAAAGTCATAGGCGCGGAGTTGGAAATATTGCTTACTTGTGCCTCCCCGAACGTCAACAAATTTTCTTTCGCCTCTTTTTTGGGAGAACAAAGTCTTGATGTAAAGTGGACCAAATTGCATATCAAGTCTGGCGCCGAAAAGTGTTTCACCACCACGAATCAAAGTTGTGGGCAATGGCAAATTAACGTTGCCAAGCTCTACAAGTTTGATTATATCGTCATCTTCGCCTTCAAAGCCGATTTTGAATTTATTGTCGAAATCGAATGTACGACGAGTGTTCCAATTCGTATTCAATTTCAATTTATCACCGATTCGAGCATTGACATCAATTCTAATGTCTTGATGGAATATCGGCGAAAACTGGGTTTGACCGAATTGCGAAACAGTTCCCAAATTTTGCGAATCCCACCTTACGCCGAGCCTGATATTTACTTCGCCGTTTACATTGATGCTGATTTCGGGCTTGCCGAATATATTCGTCAATGGATTTGGCGGAATTGGTATGGTCAAACCTGTTGATTGGCTGATTAATCTTGCCAAATCGCCTTTGGACAGCGCCATTTTGAGGTCATATCTTGTGAGTAAGGAATCCCATATTTGCCCTCTTAGTTGATTTTGGCGAAGTGTGAGATAATCATCTAATTGCACAACGAAAGGATAACTGATTTCGTCGTTGTCTATTGATTCTGTTGTTCTGACTTGCGATGCCGTACTATCCAATTTGTTGGTGGATTTCAATCCCGTAGGTTGATTATAAGGCGAGCCGAAACTACTTTCGTATAGTGATTGTCTGTTTGATTCGTATCTTTGCAAAAATTGAGGTCGCCGGAAGTGCCCGTCGTCGGTATCGCTGAAAAATATTCTGTTTGCGGTATCTAATGGTGTGATTACGGGATTTTCGTCAACTTGAAGATCGGTATTATCAGGAATTTGAAGCGTTTCATCGGGTTCGGGGACCTGATTCAAATCATCAGGTGCATCATCTTGTGTATTTACAGTGTCAGCATCGGATTCTTCTAATGTTGGTTCGGGTTCTTGCTCGATTGGTTCAGGTGTTTCATCAGGTAAGGGCGGCTCTTGCTGAGTAGTGTCTATCTCAATCTCTTGGTCGGTGTTCGTCAAGTTTTGTGCAAAGTTGAAGTTGTTTTCCTGCAATTGAATAATCGAGGGAAACAACAAAGTACTCGACCAAAGGTTTTGGAACATGAAGAACTGCATAAACGATTGAGTGTAGAAATAGGGGACATTCAACGACATCAACACATTCGGTGATGCTTTTGACGGCACAACCGAAATCGTAAGTAATGAAACAATTAAAGCTATTTTAATGAATCCGCTACGCAAAGCAACCATATCTCTTTAGTTTATAAATTTGTGTACTATTTGCAATTCGGCTTATCCCAATCAAAAATGGAATATGCCGTTTAACCATTGATTTTATCATCACAAAATATACAAATTGTAGCGAATTACTTATATCACCTCAGATAATTTCATATATAGTAAACTTCACAAAAATATATTCACAAATCATGCCATTTTCAGCAGCAGATATTTCGTTATGATAAGACTTTTTAATCGGTATAAAGTTACAAAAATTTACATTATTTTTTTTTCCCTAATCCGCTATTTATAAATTCTACATACATACATCTGTTTTGGATGAATTCGATTCCGTTATCCAAAGCTAATTTTTTGCCTTCTTCAGATTCAATTCCTTGTTGAAGCCAAATCAATTTGATGTCGCCCTTCTTCTTATGTCGCTCGACAGCTTCTTTGACCACTTCGAAAGCTTGCTCGGAAGGTCTGAAAACATTAAGTATCTCGATTTCGTCCGGCACTTCATCCAAACTTGGGTATGCTTTAAGTTTGAGAATTTTGTCAACTGTCGGGTTTATCGGAATCACATTGTAACCTTGATTGTACATAAAAACAGGTACTGTATGGGCAGCCTTAACTGTATTTTTGGACATTCCATAAACAGCGATTGTTTCGTAGCTTTCAAATATTTCTCTAAACGTCATTCAAAACCTCAAAATTGAGTTAATATGTTATGATTGAAACGTTATTCGGTCAATTTTCTTGTACTTTTTGTAACTTTTACTTTGACATATTCGTATTGTTTAAAAATCTGGTTATTGGCATAAAAATTGCTTTTTATGATATTATATCTTGGGGGTTCAATGGAACAGTTGTATCTGAAAATGGCTTTAGTCCTATTGGCAGCTTTAGGATTGTTTTTCTTGATGACGGATTCAATCAAAATGTTTGGTTCCGGCAAACTAAAAACAGTTAAACTAAAAAGCGGCAATGACACAAATGCGAGAAAATGAAAAGAAATGTTACATACAAATCATTTTCCTTTTGCTTAGTGCTCTTAGTGCTTCTAAGTTCATGTAGTTCGCATGTTCGATTCGCATCCAATAAGCAAGCTACTCCGTCCGCCAAAAAAAATACATCTAACACAGTTTCAAAATCCGGCTCACAAGCGTCTTTTGGTCAACTCAATTTCCCTAAGGGGAATGATGAAAATGATATGGGTGATTTAATTGTCAGCGAAGCCGTTAGTTGGCTTGGTACTCCTTACAGATATGGTGGCGACGACCGTTCCGGCATTGATTGCTCGGGGCTTGTAGCTCAAGTTTACGGGGCTCTCGGCATCAGTGTTCCTCGCACAAGCCGCACACAATATGAAAATTCCGAAAGAGTGAAAACAGACAATCTTCAGCAAGGAGATTTGATTTTCTTCAGTAATGGTGCTATCGTAAATCATGTCGGCATCTACATCGGCAACGGCGAAATGATTCACGCATCATCGAGTCGCGGCGTTATCAAACAAGCCGTTTCTGACGAATATTACACTCGCCGTTTTGCAGGCGTTGGTCGAGTAATCAAATAATCATACCTAAATATCGTTTCAACTCTCATATTTTTTTATATAATCATCAAATTATTATGAATGAAGCTTTTGTGCATTTAGAAATACATGACAAAGTGGGCTTGATTACTTTTTTTCATCCTAAGAGCAATTCACTCCCGGGCGAATTGTTAAATAAATTAGCTCAAACGATTACTCAGGCATCTCAAGATACGAACATCAATGTTATAGTTTTGCGTAGCGAAGGCGATAAAGCCTTTTGTGCCGGTGCATCTTTTGACGAATTAATTGCAATTGAAAATTTTGAACAAGGCAAGGAATTTTTCAGCGGATTTGCTAAGGTAATCAATGCTATGCGTAATTCCGACAAATTTGTTATCACACGTGTTCAAGCCAAGGCTGTTGGCGGTGGTGTCGGGCTTGTAGCTGCATCAGACTATGCTTTGGCAATGCAAGGAGCAGCGATTAAACTTTCCGAATTCGACTTGGGAATTGGACCTTTTGTGGTGGGACCTGCTGTCGAACGCAAAATCGGTACTACTGCATTTTCGCAAATATCAATTGATACGCAATGGTACAACGAAACTTGGGCTTTGAGCAAGGGGCTTTATGCTAATGTTTATTATTCTATCGAAGATTTGAATAATGCTGTGACCGAGCTCGCAGGGAGACTTTCCCACATGAGCCCTAATGCCACAAAAGAATTAAAAGGCATCTTCCGCCAAGGAACTGAAAATTGGGATACATTACTTTTCGAAAGAGCCGAAATAAGTGGCAGACTCGTTTTGTCGGATTTTACTAAAGATTTCATCAATAAATTCAAATCGGGCAAAAGATAATTGAAACTCGTTATTGATACTTCGGTTCTCATTGCCGCTATGATTGGCAATCCGCTTGCTCTCAAAATCATCGATTTTGTATGCAAGGAGCATTCAGCTACTTGGCATATTTCAAAATCAATTTACAATGAGTACAAACTGATTATCAACCGTGATAAATTTTCATTTTCAGACGAACAGAAGCTTTTTTGGCGAGATTTGATAAAAAGCAATGCAATTTTGGAAGTCCCGGAAAGTGATTTCCATTTTTCGGGAGATATTTCCGATAGCAAGTTTATACAATTAGCAGTTTCTACCAAAGCTGAGTATTTGCTTACATATGACAAGTTACTATTGGGCGCCGATTACAAAATTGAAACTTCAATCGTCGAACCGGAAGTTTTTGTTTCAAATTTACTTTGATTGGCATTTGAATCGCAATTTGAAAGTATTTTATTTTTGAATTTACATAATTATATAACATGATAAACGGAAAAAAAATAGCGGTTGTGCTTCCTGCATACAATGCAGAGTTGACTCTCGAACGCACACACGCGGAAATTCCTTTCGATATTGTGGACGAAATTATACTCGTTGACGACCATAGCCCCGATAAAACCTACGAGTTAGCGAACAAACTTGGCATAAAGTATGTGATAAGGCACGAGGAGAATAAGGGTTACGGCGGAAATCAGAAAACATGCTATAATAAAGCACTTGAGATAGGCGCCGATATTGTAATAATGTTACATCCTGATTACCAATATACTCCGAAACTAATCCAATCTATGGCATATTTGATAGCAAATGGCGTTTATCCCGTTGTCTTGGGTTCTCGGATACTTGGAAAAGGTGCTATCAAAGGTGGAATGCCGAAATATAAATATATTTCAAACAGATTTCTGACTTTAGCCCAAAATATACTCATCAGTCAGAAATTATCGGAATACCATTCAGGATATAGAGCCTTTTCGGCAGATGTCTTGAAATCAATCAACTACATGGCAAATTCTGACGATTTCATTTTCGATAACCAAATGCTATCGCAAATTTTTTACCAAGGGTATGATATTGCCGAAATTACTTGCCCGACTTTGTATTTCGAGGAAGCATCTTCGATTAATTTTTCTCGCAGTATGAAATACGGACTTGGTGTGTTGGGCGTGTCATTCTTGCATTTGTTCAACAAACTTGGGCTTGTAGAATCAGAAATTTACAAAAAAAATAGTCGTACTTAGATTCATTTTTGGGTGAATAAATGTTTGTAAAGGTCATGTCCGTATTTGGAGAATAGCTCGAAATATCCCGTAAACCATTGCATCAAATCAACTCCTGCTTCCACCGAAGCATTGTAATCATCGATAGTTTCGATTCCGCCTGTACGGATAACGATGAATTCTTTATGCATATCGCGACTATTTCTGATTTTGACTGCTTCAGAAGCTAATTTTAGTGAATCTTCTCTCAATGGTTTCCCGGAAATTCCGCCTCCAAAATGAGTCATGAAATACCTGAAATTGTCTTCTTCTTTATGGTCGATTTGAATGAGTTTATCCATGTAATTGACAGACGTATTTCCAAAATTCACACCACCAAATCCCATATCAATCAGTAAATTTACAAGTGTCGGGATTTGCGCTAATTCTGTATCTGTCGAAAATTTGACTACAATGGGAATGCTTTTGCTTGAATTCTTTATATACTTATCACTAATGTATTCGAGCCGAGAAATGAGAGCTTTATCAAGCAAATTTGTGCTTCCGTTGTGTTCCTCGGTATTCGGGCAACTTTCGTTGAGTTCTGCGAATGTAACGCCTGCTTTTTCGTAAAGCATAAATCCGTTTACAATCCCCGCCATTGCAATATCAAAATCTACTCCGGGAGATTCGCTGAGACTAACGCCGATAGGGCAGCCGTCTTTCTTGTGAATTCGGCTTATCCGCTCGGCAACAGTTTCGTGACTGTCATTCGGCAAACCCATCCAATTCATAGCTGCCTCTGAACGAGGATACGGCATAAAAGGATGTAAAATTCCATTTTTACGATTTCCAGCTCGAGGAGTTGCTGTTGTGGTTCCTGCTAAAAATGCTCCGGCACCTTGCATGTAACTAATATCATACCCAATGCCATTTTTGAACATTCCGGCAGCATTCATCAACCTGTTACCAAATTCGACTCCCCAAATGGTTACGCTGTTTCCGGAGTTGATATATCGAGGTGTGGATAATTGTTCTTTGCTCAAAGCATTGACAAATTCTCTTCTGCCGCGTGAGTATAATTCGATGGCGAGGCGTGGTGAAAAATAAAAAGACAGAAGTCTCACGACTCTGTCAAATTTTGCTATTGTTTCTAAAAATGTCATGTCTTTCCGCAATAATTAAGATTCAAATATAAGTATAGTTTCTTATAAATGATACTTTCGCGGTAAAAAAGCAAATTATTAAACTTTGATGTCCAAAAAACCTTTTGCAATTTGATTTTGTGCTATTTGTTGAACTTGTATAATGGGTTGGGCTGACATCAACAACTGCATTAACTGCTTCTGAATGCTCAAATCGCCTATGCCGACAGCTTCACGTAGCACTTCCCTTTGCAATTCATTCTGCACTGCCATAGGTTGATATTCCTGAACTGTAGCCGCACTACGTTCAATATTTGCATTATTTGGTTCAATTGTCATAAATCACCTCAAAATTTTCCTAAATATAATCAAAAAAAATTATACCACAAATTATTTTTGCAAAATAAATGATGATTCTGTACAAAAAACTGAATTAAAAGGCGGAATACCCAAAAAAGCTGGCATTTTCAATGCAGGTAAACCAAATTTTGCCTTAAATACGGGACGTAAAATATAATAATCCTCACGAAAAATATTCAAATTTGCTTGTCGGGCAGCTTTTTTGAATTTGTCGGGAGTCAGTCTAATATCCCGCAAACGCATAACTTCCTCGATGTCTTGTGGTCTGCCGGATTGAATCATAAATTCAAAAAAACCTTTAGAAAAATAATGAATGTACGGCAATTTTGTCAAAGCGTTACCTGCTAAGGTGTGTTGGTGACCGCCAAAAGGGGAATAATAAGAAGGAAAAGTCACATACAGGAATCCGCCGGGTTTCATAATTTTTCGTATATTTGCCAAAGCCGTATATGCCGAATCAAGATGCTCGATTACATCGCGGAGTATTACCAAATCGTAGCGATTTTGCCATTCTGTGTGGGGCTCTTCACCGATTATATCGTGAGAAGAATATGTCACGTCAAGTCCCGCAATTCTCGTAATTAGTTCGCCTGTTTGGATTCTTTCCAATGCAATATCCGTCCCGATTGCTTCTGATGCACCGGCTTCTGCTAAAGCATGGAGCACGCCACCTTCTGCAGAACCAATTTCGGCAACTTTATCACCGGCTTTGAAAATCCCTTGCTCGATTAAAAGCGGTACAATTGTACTTTTGCCCAAATCATACATATAACCCCAGTAATATTTATCATTGTCCGATAAATTACTGCTCATGACGGCTTCTCTTATGTCTTTTATATTAATCATTTACAATATTTAAGTTTAACTTCGTAAATTACGTTTTAAAATAACTATAATTGCCATGCCAAGGAAATGAAAGTCGCATATTTATCTACTTTTTACCCGTTTCGGGGTGGTATTGCCCAATTCAATCAAAATTTGATTTCCGAATTTGCAATTCATCACGATACTCGTGCTTACACTTTTACTACGCAATATCCCGATTTCCTTTTCCCGGGCAAAAGCCAATTTGTAGAAAATTCGGACGATAAACCGACAATAGTTGCGGATAGAATTTTGAGTACAGTCAATCCGCTGTCTTATTTTACCGCTGCTTCAAAAATCAACAAATTCGCTCCCGATATTTTATTGACAAAATTTTGGATTCCATTCTTGGCGCCGTCTTTGGGCACTACTGCGAGATTTATCGGCAAATCTACCACGAAAATTGCTATTCTCGACAATGTAATTCCTCACGAAAGACGAATTGGCGATATGGCTCTGATTAAGTATTTCCTTTCCGGTTTCGATGCATTTGTTACAATGAGCGAATCTGTCAAAAATGATTTGTTGAGTTTTCGTCCAAATGCCGATTTTGTGCTTACTCCGCATCCTTTGTATGACCATTTCGGTGAAAAGCTCTCCAAATCTGAGGCAAGATTAAAATTGGGAATTCATGACGATAAAAAAGTTCTTCTCTTTTTCGGTTTTATTCGCAAGTATAAAGGCTTGGATTTGCTGATTGAAGCTATGAGCAAACTTAGCGAGGAATATCATTTAATCATTGCCGGCGAACCTTACGAATCATACACTGAATATGCTGAAATTATAAATAGGCATAATTTGGGAAATCGAGTGACTGAAATGATTCGATTCATCAGCGATGATGATGTGCGCTTGCTATTTTCCGCGGCAGATGTTTGCGTTCTGCCATATCGTTCGGCAACACAAAGCGGAATCGTCGGGATTTCCTATCATTTTGATTTGCCTTTAATCGCTACAAATGTGGGCGGTCTTTCCGAAATGATTGAACCCTACCAAACCGGAATTATGACCGAAGAAGTATCTGCTGATGGAATTGCAAATGCTTTGAAAGATTATTTCAGCCGTAATTTGGAAGCGATGACAATGAATATCGCCAAATACAAAGCAGAAGCAAAATGGAATACTTTGACTCAAAAAATCATCGAATTGTATAATCAATCGAAAAGTAAACGTCATTAATATATTAAGTATAAAATTGGAAATAAATTGGCTGAGAAAATAAAACTACTATTTGTTGGAGATGTTGTTGGTATCGTCGGGCTTGAATTTCTTAAAAAAGAACTGAAAGGGCTGATTGAATCTTACGGTGCTAACTTTGTTGTCGTCAATGGCGAAAATATCGAAAACGGCAAAGGGCTGAACGAAGTCCAAGCCGAAGAGATTTTCGCTCTCGGCGTGGATGTCATTACCACCGGCAATCACATTTGGGACAATTGGAAATCGCGACCTTTGATGGCAAAAAACGACCGCGTAATAAGACCATATAATTATCCTCCGGGCAACGTTGGCAAGGGTTTCAAAGTAGTTGAGAAAGCTCCCGGATTGGAAGTTGCTGTTGTCCAATTACAAGGTCGAACCTACATGCAGGCTATAGATTGTCCTTTCCGTGCAGCAGATAATTTAGTTAAAATGTTAAGCGAAAGAACGCCGATAATAATTGTTGATTTCCATGCCGATGCCACTGCAGAAAAGGTGGCAATGGGTTGGCATTTAGACGGAAGAGCTTCTGCAGTTATCGGCACACATACTCATATTCCTACAGCCGATGCTTCGATATTAATGAATGGCACTGCTTATATTTCTGATGTCGGAATGACCGGTCCTTACGATTCTGTAGTTGGGATGAGAAAAGATATTGCTCTAAAGCGTTTATTATTGCAGACTGCTCATAAATACGAGCAAGCTATCGGTGATTTGAAGCTTTGTGCCGTATATGTTGAAATTGATTCCGAAACAGGGCAAGCAATGAAAATCGAACAAATCATATTACCAAAATTTGTAAATTCTATGTATGACCAAGTAAACGAAAACGAAAATGAAAAGATATAATGTTGCTATTGTTGGAGCCGGTGGTTTAGTCGGCAGAGCCATGTTGAAAGTGCTCGAAGAACAAAATTTTCCCGTTGCACGCCTCGGGCTATTTGCAAGTAGCCGTTCTGCCGGAACAGAGCTATCTTTCAGAGGAGAAAGCTACAAAATTGAAGAGCTAATGCCGGAAGTGTTTGAAGATTTTGACATTGCGCTTTTTTCAGCAGGTGGCTCGGTATCTAAGGAGTTTGCTCCTATAGCTGTCGAAAAGGGCTGCATTGTTATTGACAATAGTAGCGCTTGGCGAATGGACCCTGAAGTTCCACTAATTGTGCCTGAAGTCAATCCACATCATCTCCAAAGTCACAAAGGCATCATTGCCAATCCAAATTGTTCTACTATTCAACTTGTCGTTGCTCTAAAGCCTCTTTCGGATAATTTCGGTCTGAAACGTGTTGTATGCTCGACCTACCAATCTATTTCCGGCGCCGGAAATAAAGGTGTCGAGAAGTTAAGAAATGAAATATCCGGTACAGGGACTGACGCTCAACCAATTGCATTTAATTTGCTGTTTCATCAGTTTGAACCATCAGGATTCACGGTAGAAGAATCAAAGATGATAAACGAAACCCGTAAAATTTTCGGGAATGAATCTTTGTCGCTTGCATTTACTTGTGTCCGTGTCCCAACATTAGGTGGGCATTGCGAATCTGTAAACGTAGAGCTTGAAAGTAGCTATGAAATCGAAGAAATTAAGCGCCTTTATGCCAATACTGTCGGAGTTGTTCTGATGGATGATACAAGTCGCGATTCATATCCGACACCTCAAATCACCCAAGACACTGACCCCGTTTATATCGGTAGAATTCGTCGCGATGATTCAGCCGAAAATGCTTTATATTTATGGGTAGCAGCAGATAATTTACGCAAAGGTGCCGCTACAAACGCAGTTCAAATAGCACAACTATTGATTAAGGAAAACTAATCTGAGTTGTGCTCAGTTTGGTCTCGCGGGAACGACACTTTTTCATCACTGCCGAATTTCTCGCTGTATAGAACATGTTCAATAGGATTGAAACTGCCTTCCAATTCATTTATAATGGATTTGTTCCAAAGAGGTATTCCATCGAAATATGCAGCTCGACCGATTAAATGCGCACCGATTGGTGCCGTCAGGAGCAAGAATATAATTATAATAATTGCACGCGTTAGAATCCCGACTTCTTCAAAATACAATGCCGTACCAAATAATATGCTCCCTACACCTAAAGTTGTTGCTTTGGTGGTTGCGGACATTCGCATATAAATATCGGGCATTTTGATTAAACCGATTGATGAGATAAAGATGAAAATCGAACCTATCAATATCAATATTGCACTTACAACATCAATTATTTCAGTCATGTTTTTGACCTCCTCTCCAAATAATACGCAAAAGCAGTTGTACCCAAAAAAGCTAACATAGCAATAATAATCCCTACATCAATCACAGTTGTGGAATTAGAAATAATTGCATATACTGCTACAAATCCGATTGCTGTTGTTGCTATCAAGTCGAGTGCTACGACTCTATCTTCCAAACTTGGACCTACAGCAACTCTATACAGCATAATCAGCATCGAAACAATAATTAAAGGTATAGATATAAATATGGCAATTTCTACGTAACTCATCTCAATATCTCCAATAATTTTCGTTCTAAACCCGATTTTAATCCCTCTTTATATTTTTGAGGGTCGTCCATATACATTGCGTGTACATAAAGAACTTTCTTGTCGTCAGATGTATCAATGCTTAATGAGCCGGGTGTCATAGTAATTAAATTAGCAAATAAAGTGATTTCCAAATCTGTTTGTGCATCTAATGGTACTGCAATTATTCCCGGTCTCATTCTGTCCTTGATTGTCAAAATATCAACAGCAACTTTGAAATTAGCTACTATCAATTCTTTGAGGAAATATAATATGAATAAGAAGATTTTTGGTAGCCTTGAAAAATATCTTGTTTTGACGATTGCATTTTTGGAAATAAACAAAATCACATAGCCAATAATTATACCTTGGATGAAATTTGTAAAGTGCAAATCACCGGTCAGCAAAGCCCACAATATCCCAAGCACAAGATTTAGAAGTAGTAGTCCCATTATTATCTGACTCCCAATACTGCATTAATATAATGTTGTGGATTTGCAAGCTGTTCGCCTGTTAGCACCGCAAAATCAAATGCCGAACCGGCAAACAGACTGAGCAGTAAAATCACTACGGTCATAAAAATCGACGGCGAATAAAGCATATATTTACGATTAATTGGAATTTTGTAAAATTCTCTTTCCACTTCGCTTTCTTGTTTCTCATCTTGCCAAAAGGCGAAATTCCAAATCTTTGTCATCGAATACAATGTTAGCAACCCGACAAATAATGATACTCCAACGATAAGGTATTGCTCAATTCTGAATCCCGCCAGAGCCACCGTATATTTAGCCCAGAATCCGGCAAAGGGCGGTATTCCTGACAAAGTAAATGCCGAGATTAAAAACAAGAGACTCACGGACGGATATTTTTTGAATAGCCCTCCTAAAGTATCTAAATTATATGTTCCTTTAATTCGCTCCACTATACCGCTTATAAAAAATAAATTTGTCTTTGTGATAATATGATAAACTATATAGAAAATTCCTGCTGCAAAGGAAAATGCTGTCATCAAGCCCAGCGCCATTACCATATAACCCACTTGGCTCACGATATGAAACGATAATATTCGCCTGAAATCATTTTGTGCAGCTGCTCCAAGCACCCCTGTTACCATTGTAAACCCTGCGATTATCAAAATCACAGTTCCGATAAATTCATTATTAATATCAAATATCAAAGTGAATACTCTATACATTGTATATACGCCCACTTTTGTAAGCAATCCGGCAAATAATGCCGAAACTGCAACCGGTGGAGTATGATATGATGCCGGCAACCACGAAAACAAAGGAAACACGGCTGACTTGATTCCGAAAGAAACCAAAAACATCATTGCCACTACAGTCACTAACCCTTCATTTTCTACTAACTGAACCTTTACAGCCAAATCAGCCATATTCAAAGTGCCCGTCAAACCATACAAAATGCCTACCGCAGAAAGAAATATCATTGATGACACTAAGTTCAGTGTTACGTATTTTACAGCACCTTCCAATTGCTCTTGCTTGCCACCGAGAGCCAACAAAACGAATGATGAAATGAGCATCACTTCGAACCAAACGTAGAGATTGAACATGTCGCCCGTCAAGAAAGCACCGTTTACGCCCATTAATAAAATTTGAAGCAATGGATAGTAAAAATGCTGCTCGTTTTTTGTGTCAACTGTCACTATCGAATAAAATGCTACCGCAAAGCCCATCAGCCCGGACATTAGAATCATTATAGCCGAAAAATTATCGGCTACGAGTACAATTCCATATGGCACTTTCCACCCACCAACAGCAACGACCTGAATTCCGTTGACATAAATCGTGGAAAACAAAATTATTGCAACGATGAAACTCGTACTTCCTGCCACTACATTCAATATTCGCTGGAATTGTAAATTTTTCCATGCGAATAACATCAATATGGCAAAAGCCAATGGCAATAATATTGGCAACAAAACTAACAGTTCAATGTCGAATGTAGTCATTAGGCTATCCTGTCGGTTGATTTCAAACTATTAATATCATCGCTGCCAATCATTTGATATGCTTTTTTGAACAAAACAATTGCAAATGCTTGGACACCAAAACCTATTACGATTGCCGTTAATATCAATGCTTGTGGTATTGGTTCTGCATATGGCTCAACTGCCGTTTGATTGCCTTCCAATATGAATGCCGGAGCACCTTTGGTCAAACGCCCAATATTGAAAATCAGCAAATTGGCAGCATGACCCAAAAACATCAAGCCGAAAATCACTTTCACCAAACTTCGGCGCAGCAATAAGTAAAATCCTGCTGTAAATAAAATGCCTGTCACAATAGCTAAAAGTAGCGTCATGGTTTGACCTCCTCCGATATCGTGAATAATATTTTGAGTGTAATCCCAATCACGACAATATAAACTCCCAAATCAAAAAGTAGTGGGCTGCCCAATTTACCGAAAAGCGGAAAATTCAAATCGCTCCATTTGGCAGTCATGAAAGTATCATAACTGAAAAAGGCAATCATTCCGGAAAACAATGCAAACGTTAGACCTGTCGCAATCAAATATACCGGCTCAACTCGCAATAATTTCTTAGCTTCTTCCACTCCGAATGCGATTGAATACAATGCGTAAGCAGCTGATGCTACTAATCCGCCGACAAAGCCACCACCGGGAGAATTATGCCCTCGGAAGAGCAAAAAGAATGAAAATAGCAACAGCATCGGCAATAAATATCGCGTAGCTGTCTGTAAAATTATAGATTTCATTCGGAGCCTCCGTCATCTTTTTTCAATTTCAACAATGCAAAGACTCCTAATGCTGCCAAAGAAAGAACAACAATTTCGCCAAAAGTATCCAATGCTCTGTAATCAACAAGGATTACATTCACAATATTACGTCCTTTGCCTAATATGTATGAAGTCTGCCCATAATAATCTTTAAATTCAGTTGGCATTTCATTAGCTGTTACCATTAATATTAGTATTGTCATGGTTAAGCCGACTGCCGAAGCGAGGAAAAAGTCCTGCATTCTGTGGCTGAATTTTGAATAATCCAAAAACTTAGGGAGTTTGTAAATCACAAGTACAAATAATATCACTGTAAGTGTTTCAATCGAATATTGTGTCATAGCCAAATCCGGAGCTCCATAAATCGAAAAAACCACAGCAACGAAAATCCCAACCACTCCTAATGCTGCTACGGCTTGTAATCTTCCTGATGATTTGATAACCAAAACCGCAGAAATCGAAATAATTACTGCAATAATGATTTCATATATAGTAACAGGGTGATACAAGCTGATAACACTCAAATCACTAAATGTAAATAATGAGTAGGAGGTTAGAACCAATAGTGTAAGCAATATCAATGTTATATAATTTCGTAAATATCCATTTTGGAGTACTTTTGTTGTAAATCTTGCCGATGCAATCAAAATTGACATTGACGTATCATATGCTTTGGATGGCAAGAGGTATCCGGGGAGATTGATTTTTCTGATGAAATTGAATAGCTTTCTCCTAAATATTAATATCACGATACCCAAAGCCAATGTGCCCAAACTCAGAAATAGAACTAAATTGAAGCCATGCCACAAAGATAAATACATTGACGAACTGTCTGCAAGCGGTAAATTGTAGTAAATGTCAGAAACCGCTTTCGTTACATTGCCGGAAACAATCATCGGGAGCAAACCTATAAGTAATCCGAGAAACGCAGTAATGGCATAGCCGGAATACATTGTAAATGAAGCTTCGTGTGGTTGGGAATTGGGGTATTTTGCTTGACCGAAAAATGGGAATATTCCACTCATTCCGGCAGCTACTACACCGAATAATGCCGTTAAGAAAACTGCACCAAATGTTGCATACTCAAAAAGACTGTGTTCCAATGCTGCTCCATAAAGCAATTCTTTGCCTATGAAACCGAATAAAGGTATTACTCCAGCCATCGATAGTGCTGCTAATGTCGCTGCTACTGCCGTTATTGGCATGAATTTTCGCAAACCTCCGATTTCATCAATGTTTCTGGTTCCTGTACCATGGTCAATTGCTCCTGCCACCAAAAATAATGTACCTTTGTAAAGTGCATGAGCAATCAAATATACAAGCATTGCCTGCATTGCCAACGGCGTCCCGATGCCAATCAGCAATGTCAGAGTTCCCAACACACTAAGAGTAGTATATGCTAAAATCCGTTTCAAATCACTTTGTTTCAATGCCATATATGCCGCAAAAAGCATGGTAATGCCACCAAAAATCGTTAATGTTGTTTCCCATTCGATTGCTCCCTGGAAAGCGGGATTAATCCGGGCCATCAAGTATATGCCCGCTTTGACCATAGTCGCAGAATGTAAGTATGCACTAACGGGAGTCGGGGCTTCCATTGCATTTGGCAACCAAAAATGGAATGGCATCTGTGCCGATTTTGTAAATGCACCACCGAGTACAAGGAACATTGCAGGTAGAAATAGGGTGGAAGATTGGATAATTCCCGGCATAGCGTTAATTTCAGAGAAATTCATCTTGCCGGTTATTACATATAATAATAATATCCCGGCTAATAGAGCTAATGCTCCACTTCCGGTAACAAGCAATGCCTGCCATGCCGAATAACGGGATTTTTCCTCTCGATGTTTGAACCCGATAAGCAAGAACGAGCTTATGGAAGTTAATTCCCAGAATATGAACATGATGACCATATTGTCGGAAGTTACTATTCCAAGCATCGAAGCCATGAAAATCGAAATGTAAATGTAGAATCTGTCTAAATAGGGATGCTCGGCAAGGTAATAAGATGAATAGAAGAAAACAGCTGTCCCAATACCCGTGATAATCAGTGCGAAAATCAAAGCATAGGAATCCATAACAAAATTTAAGTTCACACCCAAAGCCGGGAAAAAATCAATTGATTCGCTATATCCCAAATTATCGGTTATCCCGAAATTAAAAAGATAATACAAAAACAAACTCAAAGGCACCAATGATATGATTATACTCGCCGGTTTTCTGCCGAGTTTAAACAAAAATGGAACCAAACAAGCCACTATTATGCCCGACAATACGGAAAAAAATAACATCAAACCTCATTTTTTCGAATTATAAAGATATTGTAACGATTAAAATCTAAAATTAGCTTGAATGTTGAAACCAATTTAGACTAAACAAAACAAGGCTTCTCAAAAAAATGAGAAGCCTCGAAATATTTTTATCAGGTAAATGATTACTTGTTTTCTTCTTTCTGTGGTTGCTCAGGTTGAGCTTCTTTAGGTTGCTCAGGCAATGGCAAAGCCGGTTGAACAGGGGTGCTTGGAACAGTCTGAGGAACAGCAACACCTTCGGTAACAGGTCTAGTCATTTCATCTGCCGAACCAACGAAAAATTTGTTGGTCATGAGAGCTAAAACAAAAATTGAAGCTGCTAATCCGACAGTAATTTTCGAAAGCAAGTCCAAGGTACGACGCGAACCCAACATAGAAGAAAAAGTTCCGCCCAGACCACCCATTCCGGTAATCATATCGCCTTTGCCGGGTTGCAATAACACCACTAAAATAAGCAACACCGAAAGTATAATCATTACGATAGCTAATACTGTAAACATAGTTTTACCCTAATTTTCAAATATAGAACTACAAATATAACACAATAGTTTTAAATCACAAAAATGATTTTTATCAAACTTATATAAATTATATTCGTCAATCCCTCATGACTTTGATTGACAGATATATTTTGCGTACCCATATTGCACCACTGCTATTTGGGTTTTCTACCGTTATGTTTATCTACCTTATGCAATTCATCATGAATTACTTGTCAAAGTTAGTAGGCAAAGGGCTGAGTGAGTGGGTGATTGTTCATTTGATTGTACTGAATTTGGCTTGGATGGTTATTCTTGCTTTGCCTATGGGCGTATTGTTCAGTTCATTGATGGCATTCGGTTCGATGGCGGCAAACCAAGAAATTACAATTGTCAAAGCAAGTGGTGGCAGTGTATTTCGGATGATGGCGCCGGTATTGATTGGTGGATTGTTGTTATCTTATGCACTTTTTTGGTTTAATGACGAAGTTTTGCCGGACTCAAATCTCAAAGCTAAATTGCTAATGAGTGACATCACTCGCAAGAAACCTACTTTCAGCATCGAATCAGGAAGATTTTCAACTCAATTGGACGGATATACAATTCTCGCACGTCAAGTTGATTCGGCAAGTGGTAATTTGCATGGTGTAACAATTTATGACGTCCGCAGATTTCAAGAACGCAACATTATTTCTTCTGACAGTGGAACTATAAAATTCGATGATAGTTATTCAAATTTGATTGTCACACTATTTGACGGCGAAATCCACCGCATGAACATTGGTTTGGTTACAGATTATAGGGTTATAAATTTCGGCACATATGAAATTGGTATCCCGGCACATGGCTTTGCATTTGAACGTTCGCAACTCGAAATGGGCTCCCGTGGTGACCGCGAAATGCGAATTTCAGACATGCAACAAATTGTTGACAGCGCTCGTACTAATCGCAACGCTATCATTGGGCGGATAGATTCCGTTTTGAAAGGCGGGATTGCTTTGTTCTCCGCTAATAGAAAAAAGGTTCCTATCGAAAAAGCTGAAAAAATATTTGTTGATGAATCCCAAGGTGTAAAAAGAGTCATTGGCAGTATGCAGCAAACTGCTCAAACTATACCCGATAGTGTCATGATTGATACAAATCGAATTGGCGTCATTACTCGGGTGATTCAAAATGCAAATATTCAATATTCGAGTATTCAAGCAGATATTAACCAAGCTGAATTTTTTCTGAGCAAATCGCTCCAATACGAAGTTGAAATCCACAAAAAATATGCAATTCCATTTGCTTGTTTCATTTTCGTTTTGGTTGGGGCGCCTCTCGGTGTCATTACTAAGGGCGGGAATTTTGGGCTGAGTGCAGGCATGAGCCTTGCTTTTTACGTCATTTACTGGGCATTGCTTATCGGTGGTGAAAAATTAGCCGACCGTGGGCATTTAGACCCATTCATTAGCATGTGGGCAGGAAATTTCATTATAGGGCTTTTCGGACTATACCTGACTTTGAAGGTAAGTCGTGAGTCTTGGAAACTATTTACATTTCCCAAGAAAAAGAAACAAATCAGCTAATCATCGGCAATATCACTTTACAGAACTCCATTCCACTTTCCATATCGCTTACGATGTGAAGTACATCGCTATTGGCGATTACTAATTTGAATTCCTCATTGTTTGTAAAAAATTTCAATGCCTGATTTAAGATTAAACTTTGTTCAGAAAATAGCACTGTAATCAAACAGTTTGTATTAAAATTTATTAATGATTTTCCTTCCATAATATGCATATTTCTTTTGTCCATATAAATTGAATTGCTCATATTATCTGTAATTATCAACGCTGCTGATGAGTACAATGCCTTAGATAAATCAACTTCAGTCTGTATCCTGATTACTTCTCTGACAATAATCAATGATTTCTTACATTCTGCAGCTCTAACAATTTTAGTGAATTCATTCAAATGATTGATTTTATTACTATATATAATGGAAGTATCGGTCTTATCAGATGATTCAATCATTGGTGCATAGAATAATTTCAGACCGTATTTGGCTGCAATATAAGCATTGTCGTAGCTTATCTCTTCAATAACTTTCACGTCCGGAAAAATTTTCGGGTCTGCTACGCAAATCCCAGGCACGTCAGTAATAATCCGTATTTCCTTGCTCCCAAGAGCTTGACCAATCAACAACGCCGTTAGATTAGAACTCTCAAATCCCATAGTGGTAGTATTACCTTGCAAATCGGATGCTACAAATCCTTGAGTAATGTGATGCTTGGCATCCGAAGCTGTATTGAGTTGTTTAATAGCTTGATTAGTCTCATCTTGTAGTGGTTTAGCACAATTGTAATTGCTGTCAGTCTTGATTATCGACCTCGAGTCTATGACTTCAACATTAGTATTATCCGCCAAATCAATTTTTAATATTTCTAAGAGAAGGAGTTCGCCTTGCGATAGAATACTATCTAAAGTACGGTTGCTCAGATAACCTGTCAGATAGACACTTTTGAGAGATTTCATTAGATTTTCTTTCGATTCGGACAATATTTGGGAAAAGTTCGCCACTTTTCCCTCCAAATTTCTTTCAATAAAATCGTTATGAATCGAAAAAACTTCGTTTACTATCTCTGAAAATAAAATTTTATTTCCATTTTCGGCAGATTTGGCGGCTTGTTTGAGCAATGAAGACACATTCTTCAGCGCCGATATTACGATGAAATATATTTCATTGTCACGCCGCAATAAATCTTTCAATTCGTTGTATAGGACAGCATTGCTGAGTGATATGCCACCAATTTTGATAATTTTTATCATGAATAAATCCTCCAAGCATTAAAATTTAATTTCAAAGTAACAGAAAAATGATTGCAAAAAAATGTAAAATAATGAAAATAAATTTATATTTCTATGTAACATTCTTGTATTTTTATTGTTATATAATAAGAAAATGAGCAATTTTTATTTTCATGTTTAACAAAAATACAGGAGTTTCCTATGTTTAAGAAATTATTTACCATGTTTTTCATAGCCGCTTTAATGTTCACGGCTTTGAACATGGCACAGGCGCAGGATGACAACGGACCTACAAATTATTGTATCCCGAATGCTTCGCAAGTACCCCAGAATTGGACGCCGGATTTATGGTGCTACCCAAGCTACATAAAATCGCAATCGTGGGGTTCATATTATGATTATTACTTTACTATACCTATTAAGGAAGTTAAAGTAACCAACTCTAATACAGAGGAAGTCGTATTACATCGCCTTTCTGATGGAACCAATTTATGGGGACCTTGGGAAGGATGTTATATTTATACCGGAGTAAAAGGCGAAATGCAACCCGGTGAAACTTATAACATTGCATATCGCGCCGACTATAACTACATGAGTTATTTTGGAACTGACTATTGCAATTTCGGCTGGTCATGGATGACTTATACCAGTCGTGTCTTTATTGATTTCAATATTGACGGCGACTGGAATGACCCAAATGAATGGA
Organism: Candidatus Kapaibacterium sp.; assembly: GCA_023957315.1. Classification (NCBI taxonomy): domain Bacteria; kingdom Pseudomonadati; phylum Bacteroidota; class Eximiradiia; order Eximiradiales; family Kapaibacteriaceae (SeqCode); genus Kapaibacterium (SeqCode); species Kapaibacterium sp. (SeqCode). The sequence goes on along the minus strand of JAMLHE010000017.1, from coordinate 17,714 downwards.
TTAACAGCCCAACAAGAATTGCAAGCGGTTTGACTAAAAAAATCGGCGATACATGGGATTGGAGAAGAACGAATACAACTTGCCATTTAAATAAATGGCAAACTTATCAAATAACAATACCTGACGACCAAAAAACAGGTGTTACTCGCATGAGAATAATGACTTCTTATTCTTACCCTTATACTTTGGGTTCTAACTTCGGACAAGCTGCAAATGCATGCTGGAACGGCTATGCATACCTCTATTCATGGGTTGGTCCTGATGCATGGTATGGATATAACTATGGTGAAATTGAAGATTATTTGATTGACTTCGCTTTGCCATTCAAATCAACATTCCCTGACACAAAACCACCTTACGACATATTGTTAGCCGGTCAAGATTATAACGGAACAACAAGAATGCACGAAGGCGAGATGATGACATTCCCACGTACGATGGTAGAATTCGGTTCACCACAAGCGCCGGGAACAACTTTGCGTTACAAAATAGTTGGTCCATTACCCGACCAAGATGTCATTTATGAAGGCTTAGACCCACTTAACGGCACAATAGATATAAATGTAGGTACGGATGTATTAGGCTCAAACACAATTTATAATATCTTAGCAGCTCGCGGACCATCTGCAAAGAACGGTACATTCACATTCCGCCACAATAGCGGTGGCGAGTACCAATTAGTACTCGGAATTAGAAAACCCGGCGTAGGTCAAGAATACAAAGAGATGAGGAAAAACTTTACAGTATCATGGGAATGGGACATGGCGTCACAAGACATTACAAGTCCATTATCCAACGGACCACCGAGATTTCATATCTATCCGAGAGGCTTAGAAATCCAAGTTCAAGGTGTAGTCCAAAACGTAGGTCTTCGCCCTGTAGCAAAATTTGATGCTTATTTGAGAATATATAATTCGAAGAATGTAATGGTTGCAGAATACAAGCGTGAATGGGATACAACAAACTTTGGAGATTTCTTGGTATTGGCAAAACAAAAAGTGCCATTAGATTTTGGAATATTCAAATCATCAATTCCTGATGAATACAGAGCTGTACTATGTGTAGATTTGAAAAGTTCAACCGACATGGAACCATATAACGACTGTTTCCGTCGCGCAGATGCAGTAGAACCGTATTTCTTCGCAATACGTGATGAAATACAAGCCCAAGCCTATGCAATTAACGTCCCTTCCGCCGGCAGCGAAATCATAGCGGGCAGACCTTTCTCCCCAATGGTGGAATTACGGAATATGGGAGTAGGCGACATCACCGATGCCCCGACACGACTTGTAATCACAGAAGAGCCGAGCGGCATCAAAGTATTGGAACAAAACATAATAGTCCAAGATATACCATCGGGACGTTACAATATTAAGTCAGTCCGTTTCAATCCAATGGTCATCACAAAACCGGGTACTTATAGAGCCACACTGACAGTAAATCATCCTGACGACCAAGTCGAAGAAGACAATGAAATCTATATCATCTTCTACGTAACAGGCGGTTTGCAAGGTACATACACAATCGGTATGAAGAACCAAAACAGTATCAACAATTTCAAGACCATAGACGAAGCAATGGATGCCTTGTTCTTACGTGGCTTGTCGGGTTCGATAGCCTTTGAATTAACCGATGACGTATATGAAGTAGAAGCAAGACACGATTATGCACCGGCATGGGATTTATCAACCTCCATCATGGGCTTAGGCTACAATGCCGAAACCGGGGAATACAGAACTTTGACATTCAAACCATCCGCAGCGAAAGCCGTAACACGTGGTTCAGTCATAGTGAAGTTATTCTCGACAAACGGTCAAGGTGTATTCTTAGGTCAATCAGAACTAAGTACCAATCCATATGCAATCCAACAAGAATCCTTCGGACGTGACTACTACATCGATTTCTCGAATAGTGGTGGTTATATCACATTTGACGGTGGCAACAATCAAGCGCTTAAATTTGTCTTGAATACGACAACAGATGCTTTTGGAGCAGTATTCTATTTGAATGCTGGTTCACAAAACATTACTGTAAAAAATATCATAATGGAAAACAACACACCTGCAATCAAGAACAGCGTTCATTTGCCCAATGTTCACTTCAGTATAGTTGACGGTTTCATTTTCACCCCTGATGAAGAAATGACAGAAACAGGTGCCCGCGGTTATTCAGCAGGTATAGTAAATCGTGGCAAAGTCCAAGGTTTATCAACTGAAGAATATGTATTGGCATTCGATACAATCGTAAACATGAACAATTCATTCATTAACAACGACATCAGCGGCTTCGGTTATGGTATCGTATCTTACGGTATCGGTCCATTACGCGTACCAGCCATCTCCGACTTCTTACCATTCTATAACATGAACACGAAAATCGAGAACAACAAGTTGTACAACTTGGCAGGTGCAGGCGTAGTAGTAGGACATGAAGAATCAAGTTCAGTCAAGAACAACACAATCTATAATGTAAACGGACCGGGCACCATCACCGCAGGTATTATCGCGGGTGGAAACTCAAGTGCAGACTTGTTGGGTTACAACAACAAACATTTGACCATAGACGGCAACAGCATAAGTAATGTGAAAGGTAACAACCGCGTTTACGGTATCTTAATAGAACAAAATGCGAACAAATACCAATTAGGAGCAGAATTCCGTTTATTCCCCCAAGAGACAGATGATTTGGTAGCCGTAAACAATGCAATGTGGAACATCAATGCGGGCCGCCAAGAAGCGACACGTGCGGGTGTACATGCATTGACAGAACGCAACCATACAGTAACAGACATGAACATGCGAATGCTTACACCACGTCACAGCGACTATTTGATACGTGACTTGATGATAGCGAACAACACGGTAATCTTAGGCGAAGACGGCATCACCAACCTTGGGAACATAGCCGGTTTGGCAGTACAACAAGCCAATGCAGCGAAAGTCATAAACAACGCAATCGCAATCTCTGACAACAGCATCAGCGGTACAAACATGGTATCAAGCACAATGTTCTATCAAGGCGCATATCCATACCAAGTAACCGGAATGGACGCTGACCGTAACGCATATTGGGTAGGCAGCAGCAATGCAACGATATACCGTCATGTATATACAAACGCTAAAAACCGCATCATCGAATACGGCGACCGTAACGAATACGTAGAATTGGAACAATGGCAAATGGCAAGCGGAAATGAGTTAAACTCCATATCAAGCGGCAACTTTGTGAACGACCACTACTACGAAGGCAGCAACCCACAGAAATTGAGAATCAAGCCAACCGTCAAAGGTTCAGTATTATCAAAACGTGGAGATGTATTGCCGGAATACGGACGTGACGTATATGGCAACATCCGTGGTATCGCCGGTTCACGCTTTGACTTAGGGGCAATTGAATTCAACGGCACCTTATTCAACCGTGACACCGAAACATTGGTAATCACCTCGCCGGGCAACTATCGTGCAACCGAAGGGACCTTCTCGGATGCCGAATATATAATGACAGAAGCTCCGGTTGAAGTCAAAGCCATAGTAAGAAACAGCGGCAGCTTGCAAGTAAACGACAAGAAAATCTATGCGTCAATTTACAGAGAAAGCCCAAGTGGGACATACATTTTAGAACACAGCAACATTGAAGCCGTCGTAGATATCGAATCAACCGAAAACCTCGAAATCAGTTTCAACTTAGCCGACGGAATCGGAACCGACTGGGTACCAAGTACTTACAATGATTTACGCGGTGACGGTTACACAATCCCAAGCCAATTCATTGGCATGGAACCAAACGTAACGCCAAGATACAGAATAGACATCACAATGGATGCCGACGAACAAAACGGTAACAACATGGTAAGCAAGACCGTAAGATTCTACTTACGTCGCAGCCCAATCAAAGTCTTAGTAAGCTCACAAAACTATGTAAATGTGAACGAAATGGAATTAAGCACAGATGCCTTGGCATCGGGCTTAAACAAGCAAGCTTTAGACAAAGGTATGGAATTGTTGGATTGGGAAATCGAATTAGCAGACGGACGTTATGACTATGACGTATTCCAACGCGCAGGCTGGGAACCAAGAAGTGTTGACTATCGCAAATATCGTACATTACTATGGTCAGACGGACACGACAAAGCATTGACAAGATTAGAAAAACTAAACTTGACCGACTTTGCAATGAACGGTACCGTAAGCGAAAAGAGCAACTTAATCATCGGTAGCCAAGAAATGGTACGCGAAAACACAAACGTAGAAGATGCCGACGAAGTATTTGTCCGCAACATCTTACGTGCCGAATATCGTTTCCCGGGCAATCCATTAGGAGTAGGTCAAAACTATTCAGGTCAGACAATGACCGGGGTAGCCATCGGCAGAAACTTGATATTTGATGTATTAAGCACAAACGTCGAAGGTGACATGTTCCCACAACCGGCATTGATGAATATCGTCGAAACCGGCGACGGGCTATCACAAATGGCGTTCAGATACAACAAAGTACAAAATGACGAATGGCCCGACATAGCGAGAATCGCAGGCGTCACAAGCTCAAGCTTGACAAGCAATGTCATATACTTAGGCTTAGACTGGAGACATTTTGGCGATATCGAGAAAGCATTACGCGGCGCATTTGACTATGCAACGGGCAACGGCGGTATCATCATCCCCGTTGACTTATTGAGCTTCAACGCTCGCCAAGTAGGTTCAAGAGTAGATGTAAACTGGTCAACGGCAAGTGAACAAAACACAGCACGCTTCGAAGTCGAAAGAGCCGATGTAAACAGCACAGGCACAAGCAACTATGTGAAAATAGATGAAATGTCGGCAGCGGGCAACAGTAGTGTAATCAAACATTACGGACCTGTAGTTGACAACAAAGTAAGCTATGGCAACACATACAGCTATCGTTTGAAGACATTAGACAGAGACGGCAGTCATAGTTACAGCGGTGAACAAATCGTAACAATGACAGGCTTAAGCGGCGCAGCATGGTTAGGAAACGCAAGTCCGAACCCTGTAAGCAACGAAACAAAAGTAAACTACAGAATGAGCGAAAGCGGTTCAGTACGAATCTCGATGTTCGATGCAAGCGGCAAAGAAGTAGCAGTCTTATTTGATGGCACCCAAAGCAGTGGTGACCACACATTGGACATAAGTGTAGGCAACTATTCAAGTGGTACTTACACATTGGTATTGCAAAGTGGCAACATCCACTTGACAACACCTGTGACAATCGTGAAATAATCACACACGCTTAAATAAAGCAATTAAGCCCTTGGCATAACGCCAAGGGCTTTTTTTTGTTGGTTAAAGCAATTAAAATTGACGAAAATAATTATTGAAAAATATGTAACTAATTAAAGATTCAAGACGTCTTTTAACAATTAGAAAAATAGTGTTCCATAAATATTTTCTGTCATGTCCAAATTAACATTGCTTCTATTATTCATGTTTTGCATTGTGTCCCAATCAAATGGGCAGTATCAGTTGCAAATTCAACTTAAAGCCCAATCAGAAAATATTGATGTATCGGAATATCCATATTTTAAAGCTAATTTTAGAGTTCTGAATGCGGGGCAACCTGTAGAAGTAAAATTAGAAGATGTTTTTATTTCCGAAGGTGCTTTCGCAATAATTCCGGAAGCGGTAAGCCCTCTCATCAATGGCTGGCAAGAAGTAAAATGGTACACAAAAAAATCTGACCCTGACGATACTCTGATTTTTTCCACATTAATGGTGAAAATTGATTCTAAGGTGGTTCAGGGATTACTCTTTGGAGTCCTGAAATTACTACATAATGTCATAATTACTGACGAAAATTCAATTCAGATTCGTGATGTCAAGGAAGGATACTGGAGCCTTGTCCAGCCGGGAAATTCAATTCCGAAACAAGTTCGTGTAAGGTTTTCACTTCTTGACGAAAATAAAAGACCAATCAGAATGAAATTAGATTCAATTACTACAAACACCGATATATTTAGATTAAAGTGGTTGGGTTCTGATTCAGACCCGGATCACTCAGAACCGCCAAGGCTTGTTATGTCAGGCTCCTCATATTGGGTTAATATTTATTTTGAACCTAAAGAAAATAGATATTATCATGACGTTATGACCGTTCATTATCAGGGAGGTTTGAAAAAGCATTTACCCTTGTACGGCAATTCATTCAAACTTGATGGTAAAACTTTAATAGAGTTGACCGAACCACCTGATGGGTCGAAATTCACTCCGTGCCAAACTGTGTTTATACGATGGAAGGGGCATTCCGTAAATTTGCCGACAGAAATATCATACACCACTAATGATGGCTTTACTTGGACAACTATTGACAATGTCATTGGGAACGAATATCTATGGACTGTTCCTGATATTGAAACTGAAAGATTGAGATTAAGAATTAAGCAAAATTTCAAACAAGCTGATGAATACTTATTAAGCGAAGATTTACGTACTATTTTCAGTGTTGGATATGATACTGAAGGCACAAAACTGACTTCGTCTAATATTACGGGCAAATTGCTAACTTGGGATTTGACTCAACCCGGGCAACCAACGATAATGAATAGAGCGTATCTTGGCGAAGCAAATGAAAGTCAACAGTACTTTTCATTCGGACTTGTATATAATAATACTAAAAACGAATATATAGTTGGTTATCGTTCGTGGAGTATTCCGTTCATTCAGCGTCGGGATAGCTTGGCATTTTTCAAAATAGGAGAGCAATCGGCATTTCGAAAAATTCAACTCCCGGCGGATTTCATTTCAAAAAAAATCATCACTAATAAGACTTATGATATAATTGCTGCCTTACCATTGACAGGAACTGAAATGCTCCTCTATTCTTCGATAGACGGTTCTTTCTTACGTTCTGTAAAATTTGATGCACCTTTGATGGATTTCGCTTTTAATGCTGATGGGACAGGTATTGCCCTGTTATTCAATAATCAAATCAAAATAGTGGAATTGAGCAACTACAACGTTATTGATGAAATTAGTTTTGATTATTTCCTCAATTCGGTGGCGATTTCCATGTCTCCGGACGGAAGGTTGATTGGTTTGGGCAATAAATCAGACGGTAACGGTTTGAAAACAGATATTTTTGTGATTGATTTGGCTACAAAAGAAATTGCTAAAGTTTATGGACCTTCAATTGGCGACCCGATTAGAATCTATTTCAATCCTACTTCAACGTCCTTGATTGTGGGCTCCACTCAAGACAAACAAATAGCATTTTACGATTTGACTCAATCCAAGAAAGCCGAAACTCTTTTCGGACATTTTGATGTAATGACTGATATGCAAATTGCTCCGAACGGTCATTCGCTCGCTTCTACGGCAACCTCTCGCGATAATTTGATGTACAGAGTTTTTACTTATCCTGAGGAATTTATTACAGGAAATATGATTATTCGCAAACAAGTACTTACCGATGATACAGTCAGAATCCCTTATGCATATCTTGGAACTGAAAATCAACATGTGATTACTCAAATTTGCAACCCGACAGATGTGATGATTATCTTATCTGAAGGTTTTTTTGCTAACGATCAAAATTTGAAATTAGCCACTGATTGGGTCTTTGATACTTTGTATCCCGGTCAATGTCTTGAAATAGTTGTGAACTTCAATCCGATAGATACCGGAATTATCAAAACTGAATTAGTTTTCAAAACATGCAATACATACATAAGAATTCCATTTTCCACTTATTCGTACCCGAGGAATGTGACTTATTTCAATAAGCCTTTCGAGATGGGCGAAGTTTGTATTGGAGATACGGTAATTTATCAGCGTGAATTGATTCGCAATGATGACCCGGTACCACTTCTTGTGAATTTTTCGACAACCGAACCAATTGCTAATAAGGAATTCAAAGATGAGACTTTCATCAAAGATACTCTAATTCCACCGGGTGGTTCCTACTTTGCAAAGATAAAATTTACTCCTTTGGAATTGGGTTTGCGTGAAGCAGATATTGCAGTTTATCATTCTAATCAAAATAAAATCAAAATTATTAATGAAGTTAGCGGCATTGGAATCGGTAGTTTTATCGAGACGAGCCACAACCGATTGCTTTTCATTCCTGAAATTAATACTCGTGAATTGCGTTTGCATAATGTGGGCAAAACTGATATTGTATTCGATGGTTTCGACGTCGTGCCTGCCGGATTATTCCAAGTTCTAACCCAGACTCCATTTACATTGAAGCCTGACGAGACAGCTATTATCGAAATTATCAAGCTTACCGACGTTGCCGGCAACGCTTCATTAATCATTGATGCCAATCCATGTTTGATTCAAAAATTTATTCCGCTCGGACCATACACTTCATCGGTAATCTTAAGCTTACCCGTAGTTGAAGTTGAAGCCACAGATAATGATGTCGAAATCCCAATTACAGTATCGATAACCGAACAAGAATCTTATAAGGGCATTCGTACCTTCGAAGGAGAATTTGAAGTTCATGCCGGACTGTTTTTACCTTTGGAAGTGAAATCTGAGTGGGGAGATGCCATTCTGACAAGAAATACAATTGAAGGTAATATCAGGACGATAGGGTTCCGTATTGACGGTGATTTCCCAACTTTCGGTATTCTCGGCGTGGTTAAAGGGGTGGCAGGGATTGCCGAAACTGACAATTCCGATTTGGTATTTACAAGCGGAAAACCATTCTTTGGTGCATCAACATCTCGAATTGAAACTGAAAACGGCAAATTGATTATCATCGGATTATGCGAAGACCGTAGAATTATTCGTTCCTACGATTATTTATCAAACGTGTCGGTCAACCCCAATCCGGCAAATAATCTGATTCAGTTAGATTTTGACGCAAACTTTAGTGGTAATGCCGATATTGAAATAGCTGATTTCATGGGCAATGTTGTCAACCGTATAGCAGCAATCTCTGTTTCGGAAGGTTTAAATTCTGTCAATTTTGACGTCAGTCCGATTTCTTCCGGTCTATATACTATCAGAATTCTTTCTAACAATATAATTTCTACACAATCACTAATAATATCACGATGACATACAGAATCAGATTGCTCTTGATTATAATATTAACACTTGTTATAGTAACAAATAACAATACATTGTCGCAAACCCAATATACAAATTATTCTATTTTTGGCGGATTTGGAGCGGGATTGAACTCGCATTCATCTGATTTTGCACAATTGCCGGGCATCCCGAATTGTTGCACCAAATTTGAAAGTGCAACGAATTTTGGTTATAGTTTGTACGTCGGAGGAGAATATAGATTCGACAAATTGATTGAATCATACACATCAAAATATGTCTTGAGATTGAATTATGCTAATTTATCGGGAAATTATAATGTTGAAGAAAATATTGGCAATCTGCTTCATTTAGATACTTACGAAAATGTTTGGGTTGACCATAAACTCGACGTCGCTTATTCTTCAATTCTGACGGAACATTTTTTCCAGATTTCCAAACAGGATTTTATCCCACTCGAGTTCCGTATTGGTTTTGTATTTGGCATTGTGTTGGGGAAAAGTTTTAATCAAAGGGAAGAAATCGCAAGTCCTAAAGGAATTAATTTCGAGAACGGCTTACCTATCCGCCAAGAATTTTCCGGTGATTTGCCCGATGCGAACCCTCTTTATCTGGGATTAGCTCTCGGCACATCGTATAAAGTAGCGAACTTGGGCAATCTTGACGTTCTTGCAGATTTACAATATACATATGGCCTGACTAATGTAATTTCAGATTACGATTGGAAGATTTCCACTTTACGAGCCGGCGTCACTTTCCGTTATAATATTGCGAAACCCGAATTACCACGTCCGGTTGTAATTCCTGCTGATGAACCTAAGATGCCTATTGCTCCAAAAGCACCGGAAGCTCCTGTCATTGCGATACGTGGACTATACGAAGGGCGTGAGATTAGCTCAGGCGATACACTCACAGCATTTATCAAAAGGGATAATTACATCTATTATTTGAATTATCTGCCTGTGCTCTTTTTTGAAAAGGGTGCTACTAAGCCGAATGAAAGAAGCATTCAAATGCAATCTGTACCGGAATCGGACGAAAGAGCTTTTTTCAATATTCTTTCGCAAAATGATTTCGCTGTTAAGTATGCTGATATTTTGTCAGAACAACTGAAAGCTGAACCCGGCAAAATATTGACTATTAAATCTATCAGCGGTGATGATGAAGCGGATATTATTGCCTTACGCGGGGAAAGCATCAAATCTCAACTCATTGCCAAAGGAATCGCATCGGAAAGGATTATACTCAAGAATGAAATTCTTAAGGGCAATGACTTCAATTATACCGAGTTAATTGACGAAACTCGCAAAGTGATTTTCGAGATTGACGGTGTCGAAAGTCTTATTCAACACAATATCGAATCGATGCAATTACTCCACAATACCAACAAAGTCGTCTTTTTGCAAACTTTTGTCGAATCAGAATCAGAAATTACTTATTTCGAGGGGTCTTCGAGTATTGAAGGTGCTAATCCGACCAAACTGAAAAACGGTCAAAACGAGCTATTGCTGAATTCTTCAATTTTCGTCAACGAGTCATCACGATTGAAAACTTTAACTGCGACAGCCAAAATAGAAAATGAAGAAAAACAAACAGCAGAAACTAAAATACAATTGTATCTGAAGCACGAAGAAACTGCGAATAATATTTATATCAATGCTTCATCGCAACTTTCCCAATTCAGCTATTTCGTTTTGGCTTATTCCGAATTCGACAAATCGGACTTTTTTGCAATTGATAATACAGCTCTGAAGTATATCAAATCCAAGATAGCCGAAGGGAAATCAATCACATTGTATCCGCTGACTGATGATTTGGGAACTCCGGAATATAACAACGTTTTAGCTCGTAAACGCGGCGAAAGCGCCGTCAGGCTGATAGGAGTCAAGCCCCAACAACTTACTGTAGATTACGATTCACCCATTACATTTTCTACCGATACACCATACGGCAGAATTTTGAGCCGTACAGTCATTGTTCGGATTGATGAGTAAATCGAGCGTCAGCTACCGAAAGATGAAAATATATATTATTCGTAAGTTAGATTGCTGATTTGTTCGTAATAATATAAGTTTGTGTTGTATTGTTCATTATCAGAAGATTCATGTTACGTAACTCACTTTATATTGTATTGTTTTTCCTATTTGCGATAGCCGCCAATGCTCAACTGTTGCCCGGCGGGAAATGGGAAGATAACGAATCTCAAGAGCAGCAAAAGGACCCCAATGCTCCCAGATTTGCGGTAGCATTAGGTGGCAAAGCCTCCCCCATGAAATCTGAATATGGTATAGAATTAGGATTCGATTTGGGAGTATATTTCAATCGGAATGTTAAACTTGCTATGGAATGGTATTCCTTATTGTCAACCAATATTTATGTGGTTGATGGTGAAAAATCGGAGCATCTGCGATTGTCATACGTAAGTTTAAGCCCCACATTTTATTTGAATTTGATTGAAGGCTTTTATCCGTATATATCAGTTTCAGGCGGATTGGCATACGCATCTTATGGCTATAGCAGAAACATTGATGTTGCTGGCAATCTCAATGTTCAGTGGTTTTTGATTGGCGAAACAGCACTTGGATTGGAAATTCCTATTACCCACAAAATTTCACTTGGTGGCTCAGTAGGTTGGAGAATGAGTACAGGACCCGATATTGGGGATTTCTCAAAACAAGACTTGAGCAGTGTGGTTTATCGTTTAAATTTCATATTGGTAGCATTTTGAAAATTATCAAAAGCATATTATTTGCTCTAATTGCCACTTGTATTCTGCCGGTGACATCTTTTGCATACCCACATGTGAATTTTGGAATCATCTTTAAGCCGACATTATTAGCAAATAATTTCTCTGTTATTGGTGGCAGCAATTTGGGCTTAAATTTTTCACCGAGAATTTATACGGGCATATCGGTAAATGCTATTAGCTTCAATTCTTATAGCTCCGATGTCATTGATAGCCAAATTGATAAATTTCCGGTCTTAGCAATGAACTATATCGCTTTGGAATTTGATTACGCGATTCTTTCACCGGAGAAGGAATACTTCCCATCGCTTACCATTTCTGCCGGATACGGAAATATGAATTTCAGACCAACGATTGCAACAGTTACAGTTGATAACGAAGTACATTCTTACAATCCGGAGTATAAACTCGAAAAAAAAGGTTTTTTCATTGTTGAACCCCAATTAAATCTTAATATGTATTTTAAACCTTTTTACAGGTTGATTATTGGAGTTGGTTATAGATTTATCCCCGGACTTGATTACAAGCCCAAAAATCTCGAAAGCGAGGGCAAAACTGTCCATCTGCAAGGGAGCGATTTGAACGGTCTGACTGCGACTATGACGATTAAATTCGGTGGATTTTGATTAGCGAATTATGATTCTTTTCCTTATGTATCTTTCATTTCCGATTCGCACTTCGGCAATATAATCTCCCGGTGGCATCAGTTTGCCAAATTCATCCCTTCCATTCCAAGTCAGTTTGTACGAACCGGGCATCTGATTGCCATTATATAATGTTGCTACGACAACTGAACTGATTGAATAAATCACAACTTCCACATTAGTAGAAAAGTCTAAATTGTACTTGATTTCTGTAGAAGTATCTTCAATCAGACCGAAAAACTTCCCAATGGATTCAAAGGTAAACTTCGAACCGGTTCTTAAATGGTTATTTATGAATGGTACATGCATTGATTGCTCGATGGCATATTGCCTGTTAACCATTTCGACCGGGTCTGCTCTGTAAAATTCAGGAGGAATGCTGCGTAAATTTTCGATAGCAATTTGCCATGGAGTTCCTTGCGAAACACTTCTCTCAAAATTCCACAAATCGTCGGAATATTTCAAATTTTGGTTGAGCAAAGTCCGAATTGGTAGTGATAGTCTCATTGCCGCAAAAAAAGCACTATCTTGCTCAGGCGAGAAGCTATCCTTTGATGTTGGCAGTTTTTGATTTTCATCTTTGCTGTCGCCTTCTTGCATCGTCTCCAAAGGAGATTTCGGCGGCTGAATCTTCAGGATTGTTTCAGGTTTTTTTTCATCACTACTGCTTTGCGAATTTGCTATATACGCTGACAGTAAAAATATCAAAATAACGAATATTAAAATTTTAAACAAAACAACCTCATTTTCATCGGAAAAACGTTTTTAAAAATGTTCGCAATAACATATACAAAGATAAAAAAAACCGATATTGCTTATTAATCAATATCGGTCTAATATTACAAATATTATAAATTATTTATCAATTTTGTTGAAAAGCAACTTTTTGTTTTCGTCAGATAGCATATCGCCGAATGAAAATGCACCGTCGTTGCTTGGCATTTCTTTATATTTATCTTCTTCGCGGCTTCTTCTTGGTTTCCTATCGTCTCTGTCAGACTTTTTACGAGGTGGTCTTTCAGATCTATCGGTTCTTTCTGTAGTTTCCTCTACCGTTATTTCCACAGCAGGAGTAACAATCAATGATTCTTTCGAAGTATCAAGGCTGAGAACTTTAATTTCAAATGGGTCACCCACATTAAACGGAATTTTGTTTCCTTTAAGATAGCCTTTCATTCGGCTACGCGGCATAAACCCGTCAATTTCATTATTTATATTGACTACCATTCCGTGATTGACGATTTCTTTGACACTACTGTTGTGAATAGAGTCGGTAGTATATTTTTCCGCATAAGCTGTCCAAGGATTTTCGGACAAACGTTTCAAACTGAGAGTCAAAGCACGTTTTTCTTCATTAATTTGCAAAATGAGAACTTCGATTTCGTCACCAATATTTAATGCATCGGCAGGATTAGCGACTCTTTTTGTCCAACTAATTTCATTTGTACGCAAAAGCCCGTCAATTCCTTTCATGATTTCAACATAAGCACCAAAATCTGTCAAACGTCTTACTATACCTTTTACTTTGGCATTCACCGCTAATTTAGAATTGATATCAATCCATGGAGAATCTTCCAATTCCTTTGTACTGAGCGAAATCCGCTTCTTTTCTTCATCAAAAGCAACAACTTTTGCTTTAAGTACATCACCTTTTTTGGCATATGTCTTAGGATTTTCTACATGTGATTGAGATAATCTCGAAACATGTATCAAGCCTTCGTATCCGCCAAGGTCAATAAATATACCAAATGATGCTATTGAAGATACAGGACCTTCGACAGTTTGCCCAACTTTTAGATTTTCCCAGAAATCACTTTCTAATAATTGCTTCCTACTGACTATTACTGTCTTTCTTTTGGTGGTGTCTTCTTGCAATTCGTGGACATGAACGTCGATATCTTTGCCTATGAATTCTTTTAACTCATCTTCGCTCGGGCTGCGTTTAGACGAAATTTGCGAAGCAGGTAAAAACATGGGTACGTCTTGATGGAATACCCTCAGACCGCCACGAATTCTTTCTGCCACATTGACTGTAATAGTAGAATTACTTTCTTTGATAGCTTTCAACTTTTCAAAGACAGCATTGAATTGTTCTTCGTTCTCTTTCTCTTTGGCGTGGTCGTCGGAGACTTTGATATCAGGAGGTTGAGTTGACTCATCAACAACAGAAGGCTCCGGAACTTTATCGGTAGCTGTTTCAACCGGTTCAGTTGGGGTTTCTTCAGATTCAGTAGTTGGCTCTGCAACTACTTCTGTTTTTACATCATCTGATTTGGATTCATTATCCTCTGCCACAATTGTGGTTTCGGGTTTGTTTATTACATCAGTAATTTGTTGATTAGTTTCATCAACTTTGTTTGTGATTTCCTCAGAAGTCATTCTCGGCACCTAAAAATTTACGAAAAACGCTTGAATTCTAAAAATTTACTTAAAATAGAATACAAAGATAAGTATAAATATGAAATTACTACATAAGTAAACAAAAAAATTATCATAAATTTGCAAAAAAATCAAAAATATTTTCAATTTGATTTTGTCAATTCGATAAAAAATGATACTTTTGACATTCTATGTTATAACTACATAGAAAATTATGAAAAAAAATTGTTTATAGTAGGAGTATTTTAATGAATTTGCGCCGTATTTACGAATCTACAATCATATTAAATGCCGCTTTAGAAGACGCTGACCTCGATACAGTAGTCAGCAAAATCTCCGGCTATATCGAAAACCATGGCGGTGAGGTACTCGAAGTTAATAAGTGGGGACGCAAGCGTCTTGCCTACCCAATTAACAAGAAGTACAACGGCTTATATATTCATGTGGTATTCAGCTCGATTCCTACGAATGTACCTATCTTTGAACGTTTTCTCGTGCTCGAAGATACAGTTCTACGCCATCTAACCTTGCTATTGCCCGAAAAGTTGCGTGAATTCCGCAGACAACGTGCTTTAGTTAGTGGCAAAGCTATCGTGCTCGAAAGCCCGGAAGAACCAATCAAAGAAGAAACTGTAACCACTCCTAATGAAAGAGGAAGAGGAAGGTACAACAAGCAAGCTGACGCACCTGCTGCACCTGCAGTTGAAAAAGTCACCGAACAAGAGTAAGAAAAAATAAACGAAGGCTATATAAAATGAGAATAATATTAAGACAAGACATCTATAATTTGGGCAAAATGGGCGAAATTGTTAGCGTCAAGGACGGCTATGCTCGTAATTATCTGATTCCTCGCAGCTTTGCATATTTCGCAACTGATTCAGCTGTCAAAAGGTTAGAAGTTGAGAAAAAACAACGCGCCAAAAAGCTCGAACACGAAAAAGTAATTGCCGAAAAATTGGCTAACCAAATTTCTGACGTTCAAGTTAGTATCGCTATGAAAGTCGGTGAAGAAGGCAAATTGTACGGTTCTGTTACTCCGGCTATGATTGCACAAGAACTAAGCTTACTCGGACATGAAATAGACCGTAGGGTTATCATAATCGAAGATGCTATCAAAACTCTTGGTGTTTTCGATGCCAAAGTCAAACTTCATCCCGAAGTTATCGCGACTATCAAAGTTTGGGTAATCAGCGAGGAAGAATAAACATTTACGATTATACATCATCTGTATATATAATGTATAAAAAAAGGGGCAATTGCCCCTTTTTTTTGTTACATCCGGCATTATAGTCTTCCAATAATTTCTTTCAAATCGTTAGCTACACTTTTAGCTACTTCTCCGAGCTTTTCATTTTCTACTGCCATCATTGATGCAATTGGGTCTATTGCGGCAACCTCGATTTTGTCGGATTCCAATTCTTGAACTACAATGTTGCACGGTAGCATCGTACCAATCTTATCCTCTGCCAAAAATGCTTTATATGCCGATGGTGGATGGCAGGCACCCAGAATTCTGTACTTTCGGAAGTCCACATCAAGTTTTTTCTTCAATGTATCTTGGACATCAATTTCCATTAAAACTCCAAACCCAAACTGTGATAGCTCATGCTTCACTTTTTCAATTGCTTCATCGAATGAGCAATTGAGAATTTTCGAAAAATAGTACTTTTCCATTTCAATTTCCATTGTTATTAGTTTAATAATCTAACGAAATGATTGTACCAATATAGTGTAATTTGGACTTGAATCAAAGTAATTATGATTAAAATTTATTAATATATATAATGTAAATATATTCATATTACAAAATATAAAGAATATTGATGAATAATTATTAATGAAAGACGATTGCTTAGAACTGAACGAATGATTCATTATAGTAGATTATATCAGGCTGAATAAAAATTTATAAGAAACTATTGTAATCTAAAAATTTTTATTTATATTTGTTCTTATATTGCATCGAATTATAGAAATTATATTTTCTATACAAATTTATTAATTTTACTGTAACATTTTTCAAAAAATATTGTTATAACTATTAGAATGGTTCAAAAATTTATTTTTGTTTATTTATATAAGGAGTTTCCTATGTTTAAGAAATTATTTACCATGTTTTTCATAGCCGCTTTAATGTTCACGGCTTTGAACATGGCACAGGCGCAGGATGATGACGGGCCTACAACATACTGTATCCCGAATACATCACAAGTTCCTGCAAATTGGAATCCCGACATGTGGTGCTACCCCAGCTACATAAAATCGCAATCGTGGGGTTCAAACTATATGTATTACTTTACTATGCCTATCAAAGAGGTCAAGGTATCAAATAGCAATACTGATGAAGTAGTATTACATCGTGTTTCCGATGGTCAATATGTATGGGGACATTGGGAAGGATGTTATGTTTATACCGGAGTAAAAGGCGAAATGCAACCCGGTGAAACTTATAACATTGCTTATCGCGTTGATTGGAACTACTATGGCTATGGTACAACCGATTATTGTATTTATTCTTGGGCAAACGCTTGGCGTACCCATAGAGTCTTTATTGATTTCAACATTGATGGCGACTGGGATGACCCAAATGAATGGATTAATCATCCAACCAGAATTGCAAGCGGTTTAACAAAAAAAATCGGTGCTACAAATGATTGGAGATTTTATGGTCCTTGCAAACTAAATTATTGGGAAACTTATCAAATAACAATACCTGACGACCAAAAAACAGGTGTCACTCGTATGAGAATCATGACTGGTTATTGGTACCCTACAGTAATTGGTTCTAACTTCGGACAAGCTGCAAATGCTTGCTGGAATGGTTATGCATACCTCTATTCATGGGTTGGTCCAAACCATTGGTACGGATATAATCAGGGCGAAATTGAAGATTATTTGATTGACTTCGCTTTGCCATTCAAATCAACATTCCCT
>JAMLHE010000016.1 GCA_023957315.1 Candidatus Kapaibacterium sp. | reverse complement strand
GAATTATTTGTTGCAGTGCATGATGGTGGAGCATATTTGAACGGCAAGCAAATCCAAATTTCCGACTCCGACGATATGAACACATCACTCTTGGTAACGGGTTTTCCGTACAATGTCAATGAAAATCCGCATAATTGTGTTGATACATTTGTGGGCATTGTTCAGAGCGGTATTCCGATTAGAAGGCTCGGTTCGGCGGCATTAGATTTAGCCTATGTTGCAGCAGGGAGATTCGACGGTTTTTGGGAGAGCTCGCTTTTCCCTTGGGATATGGCAGCAGGCTATATTCTCGTTAAAGAAGCCGGTGGCAAAATCACCCAATATGACGGCGAAGAATTCTGGCTCGACTCCCCTACTATACTCGCTACAAATGGATTAATCCACGAACAAATATTGAAAAATATTAATTATTCCAAAAAATGAATTTGAAAATTTATAATATGTCCGGTGCCGGAAATTTGTTTAATGTCATAGACAATCGTGATTATGCTTTGTCTCGCGAAATAATGGCTCAATTAGTACCGGAAATAGTCAAATTGACACAAACTGAGAATTTTTTGAGCGAAGGTGTCATGTTTTTAAATAATTCAATTGAATATGATTTTGTTGTAAATTTTTACAATACTGACGGTACTTCGGGCATGATGTGTGGCAATGGTGGCAGATGCGCCGTTCGATTTGCAAAAGATTTGAATTTCGTTGATGAAACGCAAGTTTCCTTTTTTATGGCTGGAAGCAATTATAAAGCAAGGTTCAATGCGGAAAATATAATTCTATCAATGCCCGACCCGATTAAAATCAACACAGATTTTGAATATGAATTCGATGGTGAAATTATAAAGTGTGGATTATTCGACGTTGGGAGCGACCATTTTGTAGTAAGGGATTCAGACTTGGGTATTGAATTTGATGATGATGCAAAATTTATCGAAATAGCCCGAAAAATCAGATATGATTTTAGTGCTTTTCCGCGTGGTGTCAATGTGAATTTGATTTCCATTGCTGATAATTGCTTGAAAATTAAAACCTATGAAAGAGGAATCGAACGCATTACGGGTGCTTGTGGCACCGGTTCGGTTTCGGCAGCTATTTATGCTCATATACATGATAATTTGCCTCTGCCAATCAAGCTGATTCCACCAAGCGGTTCGGAATTGTATGTGAATTTCGTTCGCTCTTCGACAGGCAATATATCCGAAGTCACTTTGGAAGGAGCCGCAGTATTTTTAGATGAAAGAAAAATTACAATTTAATTTAAAGGTTCAATCATAATGGATAATCAAACAATTTTTGATAAAGCAAATGAAGTATTCGATAAAGTAGTTGAATTCAGACGCCACATTCACAAAAATCCCGAATTGTCTTTTCAAGAGTATAATACTTCGCAATTTATTAAAAGTGTCTTAGATGAATATAAAATTGAATATAAATCAATTGCAAATACCGGTGTTGTAGCGACAATTGGTGCAGGTAAATCAAAATGTATCGCATTACGAGCGGATATTGATGCCTTGCCAATTTTAGAAGAAACCGAACTCGATTTTGCATCTGTGAACGAAGGTGTAATGCACGCTTGTGGTCATGACATGCACACCTCGATGCT
Organism: Candidatus Kapaibacterium sp.; assembly: GCA_023957315.1. Taxonomy (NCBI): domain Bacteria; kingdom Pseudomonadati; phylum Bacteroidota; class Eximiradiia; order Eximiradiales; family Kapaibacteriaceae (SeqCode); genus Kapaibacterium (SeqCode); species Kapaibacterium sp. (SeqCode). The sequence goes on along the minus strand of JAMLHE010000016.1, from coordinate 72,378 downwards.
GCTCGGGACAGCGATAATATTGAAATCGCACGAGAGCGAATTGAACGGTACTGTGAAATTGCTGTTTCAGCCCGGCGAGGAAGTTCTTCCCGGCGGTGCAACAATGATGATAGCCGAAGGTGTATTAGAAAATCCAAAAGTTGATGTAATTTTTGGGCAACACATTTTCCCGGATGTAAAGACAGGGACAATTTCATTTTGCGAAGGTCGAGCATTTGCGTCAACGAATGAAATTTACATAACAATTCACGGCAAAGGCTCTCACGCTGCTCAACCACATTCGGGAAACGACCCGATATTAACAGCAGCGCATTTGATTCAGCATTTTCAGACATTAATTAACAAAAAGCGAAATCCACTCGAGCCCGGTGTACTTTCGATAACTTCGATAAATGGTGGCAACACGACAAACATTTTCCCTGAAAAGGTAGAATTGAAAGGCACTCTGAGAACTTATAATGAAGATTGGCGGCAGGAAATGGTGAAATTGATTGCCGATTCGACGCATTCCATCGCAAGTTTGCATAATTGTACAGCCGAAGTAAATATCGTTACAGGTTATTCGCCGATAGTGAATTCACCTGCTGAAACGCAAAAAGCTAAACAAATTGCTACAGATTTGCTTGGCGATGATTTTGTTTATGATTATGAACCACGACTTTGGGCAGAAGATTTTGCATATTATTTGCAAAAGGTGCCGGGTAGTTTTTGGCTCTTGGGAGTTCAGCCTCACGATAAAGACTATTTGCCGCCCTTGCACAATAGCAAACTCATACCCGAAGAAAAAGCAATGATAACTGGCATTTCTATGTTCGTCAAAACCGTTTTTGAATATTTCAAAAGCTGATATTTAGGTCACAAACTCGGGAGTTTTAAGAGTAAACAATGTAATTTCCGGATTTACACCCAATCTGATTGGTGGTCCCGACATTCCAAGTCCGCGATTTACATACAAATATTGGTCGGAATCATGATACAATCCTGCATATTGCTTGTACGCCCAAGTAACCGGAGAATAGTGTTTCCCCATAATATCAAATCCTAATTGACCGCCATGAGTGTGGCCGGAAAAAGTCACATCTACATCGCTTTTCCCACGAATAAATTTATCCCAATTTGTCGGGTCGTGGCACAATAGCAAAGTCGGGTCAGTATTATTCAGACCTGCAAGTGCTTTATCAAAATCTCCGAAGGTTTGACGACTTCCGTAATTATCCACACCGGCAATGTTTAGGTTTTTTCCGTTTATATTCAGGATAGTGTTCTCGTTATTCAGCAATTTCACAGGCGAATCATCAAAAAATGAAAGTAAATGTTGATGTTCTGATTTGCTCATATAATGGTCATGATTGCCCAAACAAGCATAAATGCCATATTTTGCTTTCATTCTTTCCATAATGTCAAAACCAAAATCCATTTCTTTGGGATTGAAATTTACAAAATCACCTGTGATAAAAATCAAATCGGGCTGAAGATTATTAATTGTAAAGAGAACATCTAATAACGGTTCACGTGAATAAAAGGAACCAAAATGAGTATCAGAAATTTGAATAATTTTCAACCCATTAAGCTCTGGTGATAATTTGATAAGCGGCAAGTCTATTCGATATACTTTGAAATCATATGCAGTATGGAGGATACCTTTGAAAGCAGCTATAAAAGGGATTCCTGCAAAACTCCAAGTCACATTCTGGACAAATTTCCTTCGACTTCTCACAACAGGAATTTCTGATTTTACAGTTTTTTTTGTGAATAGGTTTCTCAGTAATTTATAAAATGACCTGATAGTGTCCCAGAAGAACATAATTGGCACAATGATTATTTTTGGTAAATACCAAATACTTGTAATCATAAAAGCAACGTTGATGTTTGTGCTTTTTTCATCTGATAGCACTCTTCCATATGTCACATATGTGAAAAGCAATAGCATTATGATGGATATGATAAGAGGAATATGGAAATAGAGCTTTTTCCATTGACGAATGGCAACTAATTTTTTCCATTTGACCAAAAAATATGTGTCGAAAGCTACAAAAATCAATAGTATAACAGATACAAAAATTAAAATTCCGGTTTGATTCATTTTCTTTTTGCAATTTATAATTAGGATATTACGTTAATTAGACGAAACTAAGCTTAGATTGTTTATAATAATTGAGGATAAGATGGCAAGAACTGAATCTCTAAATTTACCAATGGGCTTTAAAGCTCCGGATTTTGAATTATTGAATCCTATACTGCAACAAAAGCAATCACTACAAGATTTGAAATCACCAAAAGCCACCGTTGTTATGTTTATTTGCAATCATTGCCCCTTTGTAATTCATATAGCCGATAAACTTTCCGAACTTTCAAGCAAATTCATTTCAAATGGCGTATCAGTCATTGGAATCAACCCTAATGATGTGATTAACTATCCTGCGGATTCCCCGGAAAATATGGTCATAACAGCCGAAAAATATGGCTTTGAGTTCGCATATTTGTATGATGAAACTCAAGAAATTGCCAAAGCATACAAAGCAGTCTGTACGCCTGATATTTACGTGTTTGATTCTGATTTGAAGTTACGCTATCATGGGCAATTCGATGCGTCGCGTCCCGGTAATGATGTTCCTGTGACTGGCATAGACTTATCAAATGCTGTTGATGCAGTTTTATCTGGTAGTCATGAAATTGAAATGCAAATTCCAAGCATAGGATGCAACATTAAGTGGAAGGCGTAAGCCATTGCAATTAAATAACATAAGCTCATGACGCCAGTGCCAAATTATAATAATTTGTGAGTCCCATCGCAAAAGGCGTTCTTTTCTGAACGTTTGCAACCGCAAATTGAATAGACTTTCTTTACTGTAATTTCAAACTTAACAGGATTGCATCCGGTTCCTTTGTGAGAGCCATCGCAAAAAGGTTGATTTTCGGACTTGCCACAGGCACACCATAAGTATTCACCGGGTTCGAGTTCGATTTTGTAAGAATGCTTTTGTGGCATCAAAGGTTCAAACATTATTTTTTCCATTTATTTAATATTACATTCTGTCGGGTGCTGAAATTCCGAGTATTTGAAGCCCGTTTTTGATTACTTGCTTTGTCATTTTTGCTAATTCCAATCGGGCATTCATGATGTCATTTTCGGTATTCAAAATTCTGCATTCATGGTAAAAGACATGGAATGCTGAAGATACTTCACGCAGATATTCAGCTAAAAGCTGTGGTTCGAATTTTGCCGCTGCTGCACTTAAAATTTCAGGGAATCGGAGAAGCTCTTTGATTAGCTTTTGTTCCGCTTCGTGTGTTAAGAGTTCGTATCTAATCTCGCTATCTGCGGTAAATTCCGCTTTGTCAATTATTGAAGTGATTCGAGCATGAGCATATTGCAAATAAAACACAGGGTTTTTCTCGCTTTGTTCCTTAGCAAGGGACAAATCGAATTCAAGATGGGTAGAAATACCTCTCATGATGAAGAAAAACCTCACTACGTCCTCGCCCACTTCATCTAAGAGTTCGTCTAAGGTGTAACTTTTGCCGGTGCGTTTGGACATTTTGACTTGTTCGCCATTTTCCGTAAGAGTCACAAACTGGTGAATCAATACCTTAACTTTTTCATTATCAAAGCCTAAAGCCTTTACACCTGCTAATACATCCGGCACAGTTGCGATATGGTCGGCACCAAATACATCTACAATCAAATCATATCCGCGAAGGAATTTCTCGCGGTGATATGCAATATCCGGCAGTCTATAAGTGGGTTCGCCTGAAGATTTCACGATTACTCTATCATTTTCGAGTCCGAGCTCGGTAAATTTGAGCCATAATGCCCCATCTTTTTCATAAGCCAAATCTTTAGCTTTGAATTCTTGAATCACTTCTTCGATTTTGCCGTCAGTATATAAACTGTCTTCATTGAAAAATATATCTTGTTTAATTTTCAATCGTTTAAGTGTGTTCAGAATTTGTTCGAAGCACCATTCTTCGCCGCGTTTACGGCAAATTTCATAATCTTTTTCAGTGCCTATTGCGAGCGAATCGCCAAGTTCGGAAGCCAAAACTTGTGCAATATCTGTAATATACAAACCATGGTAGCCATCATCCGGGAATGGATAATCTGGGTCTTTGATTGTTTGCATATATCTCGCAAAGATTGATTTCCCGAGATTATTCATTTGGTTGCCGGCGTTATTGAAATAGTATTCGCGGGTAACTTCATTGCCTGTCCATTCGTACAAATTAGCAACAGTATCGCCTATAACGGCATTTCTGCCATGCCCGAGATGTAACAATCCTGTAGGATTAGCACTGACGTATTCGACATTGATTTTTTTAGGTGTTTCTAACTTGATTTTGCCGTAATCATCGCGGATTTCAGCGATTTGACTAAAACATGAAGTAATGAATTTGGGAGTAAATTTGATATTGATGAATCCCGGACCCGCAATATCAACACGCTCGATGAATTGTGAGTCGTACTCGAGGTTAGCAATAAATTTTTCAGCTAATTGACGCGGATTCATGCCCAATTGTTTGGCAAATTGCATAGCAACATTGCAGGACAAATCGCCGTGTTCGGGATTTTTGGGTATGTCAATAATGATTTCGCCCGAAATTTCCAAACCCATTTTCTGAATAGCACTATTGAATATTTCTTTGAGATAAATTTTTAACATTTCTAATCTAAGACCTTCTCTCTTATTACGCTTAACAAATCAGCTTTTTTCAAAGCACGAAGTTCGCCTTCGTCATTCATTTTCATAAATGCAGCGTCGCCCCAAAGTTTTTCGAGTTTGTAGTAGTTGCGAGATTGCGAAATCATCACATGGCACACTACATCGAAGAAATCAAGGATGACCCACTCTTTGGAATTCATTCCTTCCATAGCAGGTTTTGCAAATCCTAACTCTCTAATTGTTCGGTTGATAGCATTTACAACAGCATCAACTTGCACATCGCTATCGCAAGTACAAATCACAAAAAAATCAGATGGTGCTGTATCAATTTCGGAGAGATTCATTATTAAGATATCATGGGCGAGCTTACTGTCTGCAATTTTAGCACATAGTGTAGCTAAGCCTTTTGAAGTACGAGGTTTACCAAATTTTGACAAATGACCGTTTAAAATAGTTGAACATATTCGTATGACGTTTTGCGATTGGATAAAATTTTATTTGAATGGCTTGAGTAATGCAAAATCCTTGCCGAGAATAATTGAAGACCGCAGAAACAGACTCGAATCAATTTGCGATGTGATGAGCGAATCGGTAATTCCAACTGCATAAGCAACTTTGTAAGCCGAATTGATGTCTCCCAACCGGTCAATAATTTTACTATTTTCAAGATTTTCAGTATAATTCCCAATTTCGACCACATCGAATCCGCGAACTCTCAAATATTCTTTAGCTCGTGCTGCAAGTCCGGCTTCTCCAGTTGCATTCAAAATATTGATTTGAATCACTTCCTGCTTGTTGTTTTTCAAATCCTCCGATAAAGATGCCGAAACAGGCGGAGAAATGAAGACCCTATCTATAAATGAGCTTAGCAACAAGGCAACTGCACCGATTAGGACAAAAATTATTGCCAAATTAAGATATTTTACTATATTTCCGAACATATTTGAAACTTATTTTTAATTTTACATATTAGACTATTTAATCAAATTCTGTGCCGAGAATGAAATGAAAACAATCTTAAGAAGCAATTTTTTGAATCCTGTCAATCATGAAAAATGTGACTTTTTGAGTGACTATTGCTTGACAATTGATGAGCAAGGCAAAATAGAATCTATAGAACCTTACTCCGAAAAAGCGGTGAGCGACAGTGACAAGTTGATTGATTTGAGCAATTGCCTTGTCACGCCGGGATTTATTGACTTACATTCACACCTGCCTCAGTATAGTGCAATTGGCATCGGAAAGGGAACATTGCTTTCATGGTTAAGCAACTACATTATTCCACTCGAATCAAAATTTTCAGATGAACAATTTGCTCGCGAACAATCAGTTTCATTTTTCAATGAAGCATTATCATTAGGGACAACAACGATTGTAACGTATTGCTCAATTCATCGAAATGCCACTTCAATCGCATTTGAAACGGCATCCGACATTGGAATAAGAGCTTTTATCGGCAATTCATTGATTGATTTACCGAATGAAGCGGGCTATTTTTCGGCTCTTGGAAATATTAAGTCTGATATTGACTTTTTGGTCAACAAATATCATCTCACAAATACAGAGAGGTTGCGCTACATTGTCACTCCCAGATACGCGGGGAGTTGCACCAAAGAGCTTATGAGCTATTGTGCAAATTTCGCAAAATCGAATGACTTGTTCATTCAAACCCACTTAGCGGAAAACAAATCCGAACTTGAGTTAATGAAAAAATTGCACCCTGAGTTTGATAAATATACTGAAATTTATGACAAAACGGGGCTTTTGACTGATAAAACTTTGCTTGCACATTGCATTTATTTAGAAGAAGCCGAACTCGCAATGATTCAAAATGCAGGAAGTATAGTATGCCACTGCCCTACATCGAATCGTTATCTTTCGAGTGGGATTATGCCCTTGGTGGATTACCAAAAAATTGATTTAAGAATCGGACTTGGAACTGATGTAGCTGCCGGATATTCATTATCAATGTTAAATGAAGCAAAGGAAGCCATTGAGACATCTAAAAGTTACGATATTTCAAAAGATGTAAACGGAAATGACATTTCTGCAAGCTATGCCTTTTACTTGAGTACAAAAGGTGCCGCTGAAAACATGAATATCGCCGATAAAGTTGGGGCAATTCAAATAGGATTAGATGCAGATTTAGCGATTTTTGAATTAGATAGTAAACAATTGTCGGCTAATTCGGAAGATTTTTTGAGGAGTTTGATTTACAATAAATTCAACCAAACGGCAAAAGCTGTTTTGATTGCCGGAAAATGTGTTTATGGAAATCTTTAAAAATCACTAAAAAGAGATTTATTTTGCTTGAGTGTTGAAAGTAAGATTTTTCTAGCCCTGAAAAGGTGAGCTTTTACAGTACCAAGAGGCATGTTGAGCATTTTTGAAATCTCAGCATACTCCATCTCATCTTCGTGACGCATCTTGATAATAATTTTATAATTATCAGGCAGCCCATCAATTGCATCTTCGACAGCTTTTTTTCGTTCATTCAGCATGTACGCTAATTCGGGAGTATTCTCTTCGTCTTCGATGTCAAGAAACTGCTCGTCATCACCGGGTTTAGTAATCGGTTGGTCAATTGATACAAAATTGAAACGTTTGCGGCGCATGAAATCGATACAAGTGTTAGATGCAATTCTATAAATCCATGATGAAAACGAAAATCCTTCCTTGAAACTTGATAAGGCTTTATATGCTTTGATGAAGGTCTCTTGGGTTAAATCATCAATGTCGTCTTCGTCGCGAATCATTTTGCGGATAAGACTTTTAACCACACGGGAATACTTGGAGACCAACTTAGCGAATAAGTTGCTGTCTCCTGCGAGTATTTGCGAAATAATCGCGAAATCTTCTATTAAATCGTTTGTATTATTTAGATTATTAATATTCATTCTGCCAAATTGCCAATTCAATCAAACGAAAATAAGGAATTTGGACTAATTAGGGAAATCAAATATTACAATCAATGCAATTAGGAGCTAATTGGCTTAATTTTTAGCTTGATTGGAATTGATATGACAAATCTTGTACCACCGTCAGGATTGTTCTCTACAGTGATTTCACCATTGTGCAACAGTATTATATGCTTTACGATGGATAGTCCCAATCCCGTCCCGCCATACTTCTTGGAGCGTGACTTGTCCACAGTATAAAAGCGTTCAAAAATTCTTGTATGGTGCTCTTTGGGAATTCCTACACCGCTATCCGAAATTTCTATGATAGCCCTTTCGTCTTTTTGATAGACTCTTATTTTTACAAATCCGACATCTGTGTATTTTATTGCGTTATCAATCAAATTTACAAAAACTTGTTCCATTTTGAATGGGTCAATTTTTATTTTCGGGAAGGCTTCGTCAACGTGAATGATTAACTTTAGATTTTTTTCGGATAATTTATATTCAAATATCTTGGTCAGATTCTCGAGCAAAGTTCTCAAATCCACTTTGGAGAGCATAACTTGGGATTGTCGTTCTTCAAGTTCAGACAAATTTAGCAAATCTTGAACAATGTTGATAAGTCGGTCTGTATGGCGTTTTATAATTTCGATGTAATGTTTATCCCGTTCATTTGCTTCATCTTCGAGCGTTTCCACAAAGCCTTTAATGGCGGTCAGAGGTGTTCTTAGTTCATGCGACACATTTACAACGAAGTCTTTTTTCATGGTTTCTAATCGCTTGATACTTGTAATATCGTGGAATAAAAGCACGATTTCGTTCTTCAATGCGATGTAGTTGGCACTACAGATGTAATAATTATCATAGATTCGGATTTCATTTGTCTGAGGCTTCTTCTTTTTGAGAACCGACCTGAATAGTTCAAGGACATGTTCATCTAAGAAAATGTTTTCGATGGAATTGTTATTGACATTATTAGTCTTAACAATATTATGAAAACCCGTATTAGACAACAGTATTTTACCTGAAGTATCTGTTACGATTAACCCTTCCTGAATTGACGAAATAACAGTTTGATACTCTTCTTTTTGTGAAGTTACTAAATCAAAAAGAGCTTTGAGCCGCTCTGTCATATGATTAAAGTTTACAGCAAGTTCGTTAATTTCATCTCGACCTTTGATAAAGACCTTTATATCAAAATCTCCAAGTGCTACTTTGCGAGATGCTTGTGATAATTGAGCCAGTGGTTTACTAAGGTTTCTCGAAAAGAAAAGGATACCGATGAGTATAAGCACCAAAATAACAACCGCAATTTTCATAATATCAGAAGACAAGCGAGTAGTAAGTGCTTCAATATCGCTTAGGAACATACTGACGCGAGCAATGCCAAGTAGATTCCCACTTTCATAAATTGGAATTGCAACATAAAGCATTTCATCATGTACTGTAGTGGAATATCGCAGAGTAGCATCATTGCTACCTTTCAAAGCATTTTGAAATTCGGGACGAGACATATGATTTTCCATCAACATGGGGTCGGATTTAGAATCTGCAAGGACAAAGCCGGTGGAATCAACAACTGTTAGGCGGATATTGATATGTTTGCCGTGTTCGTTGATGTACTGACGCAAACCGTCATATTCAGTACTAATCAAATATTGTTTGACAGGTTTAATCATCGTTAGATTAAGATTTCTCAAATCTTTCGAGAAAGTCTCAATATAGTGTTCACGAGTGGTTTTGAAGGTGAAAAATAAAATCAGGGAGGTAAAAATGATTATTACCAGAAAAAAACCAAGGAAGATTTTAGTTGATAATGATTTCATTATACTTCGAGTTTGTAGCCAACGCCGCGAATATTTTTGATGAATTTGCCGGCTACACCTAATTTTTCGCGAAGATTTTTGATATGAACGTCAACTGTTCGGTCTAATACACCCTTGTCCTGCACACCGAGATAATCAAGAATTTGGTCGCGAGCATAGACCCATCCCTTGCGTTCAGAGAGCAATTTCAGGATTCTGAATTCGGTAGAAGTCAATTCGACTTTGACACCTTCTACGAAAATATCATATTTCTGAAGGTCTATTTCGAGTATATCACCAATTTTGATTTTTTGTGATTTTGCAGACTTATCATCACGACGTAATACAACTTTGACCCTTGCAACAAGCTCGCGAGGCGAAAATGGTTTGGTGACGTAATCATCTGCACCGAGTTCCAAGCCAAGAACCTTGTCCATTTCATCGGTTCTTGCTGTAAGCATAATCACCGGAATATTCGAATATTTTTCTTCTTTTTTGAGATATTTACAGATTTCAAATCCGTCAGCATCGGGCAGCATCAAATCCAAAATGAATAAATCCGGAATATTGGTTTTTAAAAATCTGAATAAACTCTCGGCATCTTCGAATGATTTTACTTTATATCCGGCTTTTACCAAATGGATAGAAAGCAACTCGACAATATCCGGTTCGTCATCAACTATGGCAACTAATTTTGCAGGAGTACCTTTAACATTAGGCATTTCGGTCATATAACTTGTTTCATTTTGCATAAATATTCGATTTGTATTTGGTTAACATAACAGATACAAACTTATTCAATTTATGTTAATTTTTAGTTAATGTACGAAGTATTATTAAGAAATATCACTTAACTGTTTGAATCCAGTTAACAATATCTTCGATAACCTTCTGATTGACATTACCTCTGATATAATACTCTTGAGGATTGCTTTTTTGCTCACCAAATAAGAAAAGGTGATTAAGCCCCGGATATGAAATAAATTTCGCTTGTTTATTGTTTTTAAGCGCCTCTTTCCATATATCGAAATCCTCCTGAGTCACTTGATAATCACGTTCGCCATGCAATACAAGTATTGGTTTTGTGATAGATTTCGCCTCTTTTGCTCCGTCCATTGTACGGAAATCAAGCCAATAATGTGCCGGTAAACTTAATGGTAAAGAGTCACGCGAAGTTGATACGTTCAAATCGGGAGATAAGGCAATTTTAAGTTTGCTTTTCAATTCTTCAAGCATTTTCTGTTCTTCTTCTGTGAACTCACCATCAAGTGCGAACAAATATCCATATTGGTCAACGAGCACATTTTCTACTCTTCTACCCATGCCTGCTAAAGATATTAAACCCTTCAATTTTGGTTGCCGAGCATCAATTCGGGGCAATAACCCACCACCAAGGCTGTGTCCAAGTACGAATATTCGATTTTTGTCAATATTGTATTTATCTGCATTATCATACAAATACTGTGCTGCAGCAACAGCATCATCAATGACTTCAAATGACAAATCCAATTTATCTATATAATCGGCGATTTCGTTGCCATAAGTATAAGTTCTCTTTTCATATCTCAACACTGCTACACCCTTCGATGATAGTCCCCATGCTATATCGCGGAATGTCTTATTTGGTCCGATTGATTCATCTCTATCATGAGCACCTGACCCATGAACAAGTATCACTACGGGTACTTTTTCATTTTTCGCATCAGGGATGGAAATCGTGCCGGGCAAAATGAACCTATCTTGATTAAAAGTTATATCAACTTCGGAGAATTTGGTCGTGTCAGCATATTCAGGTACTTGATACGGGAGAGTATTTGCACGCGGTGCCATATAGAAAGTAGAAATTTCACTACTCTTCCTAACGGCAACTGTTATGTCAAGCTCTCCTTTTTCAAAAACAACGGGAAAAACAAAAACATCATTCCCGCCGTATGATTGATATGCAGGCTCATTTATGGACTTCAACTTACCCAATTGTGCATCAATTTGCCCAATAATCATAGTTAATTGCTCAACTGTGATTTGTGTTCGAGCGGTAGAATCTAACTTATCGTGTGTTTCTGCAATTTTGCCTTCAAAATAATCCACAATGAAAGCTTCTGCGATTTCACGTGGCTGTGCAATCAATGCCGAAGACGATAAAAAAATCATTAAAGCGATTAAAAAATGAAACTTATTCATTATACATCCAAATTTTTGACATAATGTGCATTACGTTCGATAAATTCACGTCGGGGTTCAACTTTGTCGCCCATAAGCGTTTGGAATACCATAGATGCTTGGATAGCTTCGCCTAAGGTTACTTGCAGCAAAGTCCTTGTTTCGGGATTCATAGTAGTATCCCATAGTTGGTCGGGATTCATTTCGCCAAGACCTTTAAATCTTGAAATCTGGATACCGTCTTTTTTAGCTTCCATAATCAATTCATTTTCAGATTCCTCTTCAGCTTGGTCATCGTTTGTTGGTTCAACTACAGGTTCTTCGACCTTATTTTTGGATGTTTCCTTGCGGATTCTGTCTAATAGTTCATCTCTTTGGGCATCATTATAAGCGTAATACTCGAGTCTCCCCTTTTTGAGTTTATAAAGTGGCGGTTGAGCAATATAAAGTTTCCCATCCAAAATCAAATCTTTCATATAGTTGAAAAACAATGTCAGAAGCAGCGTACGAATATGCGAACCGTCAACATCGGCATCCGCCATCAAAATGATTTTGCCATAGCGTAATTTTTCAGGGTCGAAATCTTCACCAAAACCCGAGCCGAGTGCGGTGATGATTGTCCTGATTTCTTCATTTTCCAAAATTTTATTGATACGTGCTTTTTGAACGTTCAAAATCTTACCTTTTAGAGGTAAAATAGCTTGGAAACGTCTGTCACGACCTTGTTTAGCCGAACCGCCCGCCGAATCACCTTCGACTATGTAAATTTCCGTATCAACAGGCGAATTCAAAGAGCAATCGGCAAGTTTGCCGGGCAATGTAGAGTTTTCGAGTGCATTTTTGCGACGAACAAGTTCACGAGATTTTTTTGCTGCAATTCTGGCTTCAGCTGCTAATTGTGCCTTTTCGATAATTCGCTTGGCGGCAGCAGGGTTCAAATCAAGATATTGATTTAGTTTGTCATTAACGATTGTTCTGACAATCCCTTCCACTTCGCCGTTTCCGAGCTTAGTCTTGGTTTGACCTTCGAATTGCGGTTCGGCAACTTTGATTGAAATAATTGCAGTCAAACCTTCGCGGAAGTCATCGCCAACAAGTTGCACTTTGTTATTTTTTTTGTTGATATTAGCAGCATATTGGTTTAAAGTCCGCGTAAGTGCCGACCTGAACCCGGTTACGTGCGTTCCGCCTTCGATAGTATTAATATTATTTACATACGAAATTACATTTTCATTATAGGCATTATTGTATTGAAAGGCAATTTCAGCTACTGTTTCGGCTCCGGTTTCACCGGGCTCTACGCCTTTGATATAAATAATATCAACTAATTGCGAATTGTGGCTGTCAATATATTTTACAAAATCAACGATACCACCTTCGTAATGGAAAACATCTTCAATTTGTCCATCTTCGGGTCTTTCGTCAATAAATGTGATTGTGACTTCGGGGTTCAGGAATGCAAGTTCGCGCAATCTTTCGGAGGTTTTGTCATATTTGAATTCGACAGTTTTGAATAAAGTCTTATCGGGAACAAAGTAAACGTAAGTTCCTCTGTCATCAGTTTTGCCGACTTCGATTACTTCCGAAGTTGGGATACCTTCAGCATATGTTTGCCTGAATTCTTTACCATCGCGTTTTACTACGACTTCAGCATATTCTGATAGAGCGTTAACGCATGAAACACCAACACCATGCAAACCACCGGATACTTTGTATGTGTTTTTGTCAAATTTCCCGCCGGCATGAAGAGTACACATGACGACTTGCAATGTGGAAATCTTCTTAATCGGGTGTGGTCCTGTCGGAATGCCACGACCATCATCTTGCACGGAACAAGCGCCATTTTTGTGAATTTTAACAGTGATGTTTTTGCAAAAACCTGCTAAAGCTTCATCTATCGAATTATCTACGACTTCTTGAATAAGGTGATGCAAGCCTCTTTCGCCTGTATCGCCAATGTACATAGCGGGGCGCTTCCGAACAGCTTCCAGCCCCTCTAATACTTTAATACTATCCTCACTATAATCATTACGGCTTGCCATTTCCGGCAAGATTTCATTCTCTTTCATTAAAGTTCCTGCAATTTGTGTTAATACTAAACTTACAAATTTACGAAATTTTTACCTGATAACCACTTCGGAAACGACAATTCCTTTGCCTATTTTCGCATTTATCAAATCTTTTATTTCGTTTTTACGAATTTCTAATTCCATTCTGTGAGAAGCTGATTGGGTGGTGAGATAGAGCTTCTTATCTTTAAGTCTGACGGCATGAACTTGCTTTGCGAACGCTTTGCCGAGCAAATCTTCCCAATAATATTGAATTTCGCCCAAAATATATAACTCGGTCAATCCTCTGCTTGCTGCAAATTGTTCGACCAATTTATTGAGTGGGTTTATGTTCTTATCGCTGCTCATGTCACTATTCGACCTTCCGATAATGAAATAATCTTGAAATTTGATTTATCCTTTTGCCAATTTAAGAATTTATCAGGTTCTGTAACTGTTATCAATGTTTGAGCATTTTTCGTGAGCAAAAGCTCCAACACTTTTTGAGACCTGGCTGCATCGAGCTCGCTGAAAATATCATCGAGCAAAATAATTGGGGTCTCCCTCACCACGGTCTTGAGAAATTCAAATTCCGCAAATTTGAGCGAAATCAACAAACTCTTATGTTGCCCTTGCGATGCGGCATCTTTCGCCAATCCTTGATTGATGAATATGTCTATATCATCTTTCTGAGGTCCGAACAACGTTGTACCACGTCGGAGTTCATTTTGATATAAATTTTTTGATGCTTTGACGAGTTGTTCCGTAATCTCAGATTTTTCAATTTTTGCCGATGGGCTGAATTCGATATTATCAGGCTTGTATCGCAATTCTACAAGTTCGGCTGAATCGGTAATTTCGGCATAAGATTGCTTAAAGAACGGAATAAATTCGTTGATGAATTGGAATCGTTTATAAATTACGTCGCTGCTATAACTGATGAAAAAATCTGTGGCAGTAGCTAATAATTTTTCATCAATCCTGTGTTCCCTTGCAAATTGTCCTAAGATTGCGTTGCGGTGCTTCAAGTATTTTTTTTGCTTCAAAATAGCATCAACATAATATTTAGAAGCTTGGGAAAGCACTGTATCAATGAATTGGCGGCGGTCTTGCGGGCTGCCGAAAGTAATCGCTTTATAATCGGGAGTCAAAATCACAATCGGCATTTCGCCAATAATGTCTTTGGGGTATAAATTTTCACCTTTCGATGAATTGATTTGCTTACGGCTGCCACGATTATAATTGATGCTGATTTCGTAAGCTATATCCATATCGTAATCAGCAAAGACATTCACAAAATATCGATTCTCTGCCCAACGAATCAAATTTTTATCATCAGTGGGTTGAAAACTTTTCGAGTGCGATGCCAAAGCAACCGACTCGAGAATCGTAGTCTTACCGGAACCGTTTAAGCCATGAATAATATTGGTCGATGGTGATAATTCTATCAAATTATCAGCATGATTTCTCAAATTTACAATATGGATTTTATGGATTTTCATTCAAAATAAAAAAATGCCCCGAGATAATTTGAAAATGAACCTCGGGGCAAATCATATATTACAAATTATGATATTCTGACAGGCATTACAAGCATGAGCAATTCTTCTTTTTCGGATTTTGGTCTGATAAGAGCGGGCTTATTTGGCTCAGAAAATGACATAATGACCAAATTATCTTCAGTTTCGCTTTCCTCAACGTTATTGAATGCTTCTTCGAGATATTTGAAATTGAAACCAATTTCGAATGATTCGTGATTCAAATCGCATGGCAATTCGCGTTTGCCGCTCTTGCCTGTTTCTTCGTCTTCGGCATGTAGAGTCAATGTGTTATTAACTGCATGAAGTTTGATTTGCTTTGTGATATTATTCGCAAATAACGACACACTCTTGATTGCCAAAAGGACTTGCTTTCTGTCAACAGTGAGCAATATTGCATTATTCTGAGGAATAACCGACTCGTATGGCGGGAATTTTTCGTTGATTACACGAGTAATGAAAATCGTGTTTCCGGCATCAAAACGAGCATGAGTGACTTTGCCGAATGATTCTATGAATGACATAATCAAATCGCTATCAGTTTTGACCAAAAGTTCCATTGATTTTGAAGGCAAAATAACATCGAAATTCTGTGGGAATGATACTTTGTCTGCATGAACAGTAGCTTTTACCAATCTGTAACTGTCAGTCGAAACTGCATTGACGTAGTTTTCTCTGAATTGGAGCAATATACCCGTCATTGCCGGACGATACTCATCGTCTGAAACTGCAATGAGCGTTTTTTCAGCCAATCGCACAATGTCCTCTTTGATAAAAAATGCAGTCGAGATACCGCTTTCGATGGTTCCTTCTTGTTTAGCTGCTTCGAAGTCAGGTTTTTTAGATTCAAATAATTCCGGCAAATCAAGGTACTCAATTGGATTGAGCCCTTTCATGTTATATTTGCCGCGTTCGACTAATAATTTGATTTCGTAGTTGTTAGTATCGGTTATAAATTCGAGGTCACCGGAATGCCCTAAAGTTTTTACCAAATCGTCTAACATTTTAGCCGGAACAAGAACTTTTCCTTCGTCTTCAGCATCAACTTTGATTGAAGTCATGATGGTAATATTCTGGTCTGTACCTATTATACTTAAAGTATTATCCTCTATTGAAAAATATAGATGTTCCAATATCGGAATTGTAGCTTTACGCGGAATCGCAGGCAAAGTTTTTGATAAAGCCTGCTGAAATTCAATCAATGATGCACGAAATTTCATGATTTTTCCCCAAATTTATGATATGACTTAACATTTTATTATTTTGCATAATTATTTTGTCAAAATACAAAATTAGTATAGATTAAAAAAATATAAGAAAAAAGTTTTCAACATTTTCAGGAATACAGATGCTCACTAAATACGGAACTGATAACATAGTAATCATGCTTATTGCCGGAGTGCTAATTTTGGCAATCGGCTATTATGTTGATAAATTATTTCTAAGCATTCCACTTTATATCATTGGAGCCGCCATAATTGTATTGGTGTTCATTTTCTTCAGAGACCCTGATAGAACATTGCCAATGGTAGCAATCAATGATGATACTTACATTATAGCTCCTGCGGATGGCGAAGTGGTAGAAATAATCGAAGTGGATGAAAATGATTATTTGAAGCAACGAGCAAAACGATTGAGCATTTTCCTCTCGCCGATTGATGTGCATGTAAACCGCAATCCCGTAACCGGAATTGTAGAATACTATCAATACGTTCCCGGAGAGTATTTAGTAGCATATCATCCGAAATCATCAGAACTGAACGAGCACTCCAAAATCGGGGTTTTGACTCGTCATGGCAAAGTGATGTATAAGCAAATTGTGGGCATTTTGGCACGACGAATTGTATGCGATGTCAAAGTCAAAGATAGCGTTGTGGTAGGAGATAGATTCGGAATGATGAAATTTGGCTCGAGAATGGATATATTTGTGCCATTGGATTGTGAATTTTTCGTAAAAGTTAACGACAAAGTCATAGCCGGTGAAACAATTTTAGGTAGAATGAAACAAATTAATGAATAACAAGCTGAAATGGCAAAACTAAGAATCACTAAATCTTTAGTCCCAAATTTATTGACTTTAGTCAATTTATATGCAGGCTTTTCCGCTATCGTTTACATATCAAAAGGCGATATCGAAAAGGGTGCATTATTTATATTAATTGCTGCAATTTTTGATATGCTTGACGGTGTGATGGCAAGGCTCATCAATGCTACAAGCGAATTTGGAGCTGAACTTGACTCGCTATGTGACGTAGTTTCATTTGGTGTAGCACCTTCGTTTATGCTTTACCAAGTATTCTTCGTCAATTACAACGAAATTGGGATTTTATTCGCTGCTTTGCCTGCATTAGCGGGGGCATCTCGCTTAGCAAGGTTCAATATTCAATTGACTGACATGATTGAGGACAAACAATACTTCAAAGGTTTGCCTATACCATCAGCGGCTTTGACAATCGTTTCATACATAATTTTTATTCTCCCTAATAATTACATTTCCGAATCAATGACTGTAATAGCAACTTTTGCATTGGTGATTTTTGTTGCCTATGCAATGATTTCTGATATCAGATTCGACAATATTCCGCGACCAAATAAGAAGTCATTCCGCGAAAGACCTGTGGTATCAATTATTTTTGCTATTGGTATGATTGCATCTGTAATAAGTAAGGGGATTTTCGTATTCCCATTTATGGTATTCTACATTGTCGCAAGTGCTATCAGACATCTCATCAGATTTTTCCAAATGGACGTAGAACCGGAAGAGGAAATTGATGACGCAGAAGAGAATTAAGCAAATTAGTAAATTTAGTAAATACGGCTTTTTTTTCGTATTTTTGAAGATTAGTTATATTAAAATTTCAAGTAAATGAACAAGTATAAAGCAAACATCAAAATCACACTTCGCGAAGGCATTCTCGACGTTCAAGGCAAAACTGTCGAGCACGCATTACATTCAATCGGATTTGAAACTATGAGTGCGGTGCGAATCGGAAAATTCGTCACTCTGGAAATAAAAGCTGAAAGCGAAACTGCGGCACAAAATCAGATTGAAAACGCATGCAAACAAATTATCGCAAATCCGATAATTGAAGACTATTCCATCGAAATCACTAAGGCGGAATAGAAATGAAGTTTGGCATTGTAGTTTTCCCGGGTTCAAATTGTGACCATGATGCATATCATGCGGCTTCGGTGAATGCCGGATTTGGTGCACAATATCTATGGCACAAAGATACTTTGATTCCCGATGACATTGAATGCATAATTTTGCCGGGTGGATTTTCCTACGGCGATTATCTGAGATGTGGTGCTATTGCACAGTTTTCACCATTGATGAAAGAAGTCAAAAAATTCGGCGAAAGCGGCAAATACGTCGTTGGCATTTGTAACGGATTTCAAATCCTTACCGAAACCGGAATGTTGCCCGGTGCTTTACTAAAGAACGAAAATTTGAATTTCATTTGCAAAGATACAAATCTAAAAGTGATTTCAAATGATTCAGCCTTTACTTCTGCTTATCAAAAGGGTGATGTGATTAATATTCCAATCGCACATGGCGAAGGAAATTATTACGCAGATGCCGATACATTGAAAATGCTCGAAGATGAAAATTTGATTGTTTTCAAATACAGTTCACCTGACGGTATTATCGAAAAGCAATATAATCCAAACGGTTCAGTCAATAATATAGCCGGGATTATTAGCAAAAATGGAAATATTTTGGGTATGATGCCGCATCCCGAAAGATATAGTGACAAGCAACTCGGCTGTGATGACGGTATTAGTATTTTTAAATCAATTGCAAGGAGTCTATCATGAACCTAATAATGTTCGGTATGCCCGGTGGTATGGAATGGGTTCTCATTTTGTTGGCAATTTTGCTATTGTTCGGTGCAAAAAAAATTCCTGAGCTTATGAAAGGGCTTGGAAGTGGTATAAAAGAATTTAAAAAAGCATCTAACGATATTACGAATGACCCAACCGACAACAAGTTGGATAAATAAGTTTTATCAATTATTTATATCAATTAGCAGGTTAAATCTATGTTTGATGTTGGTGGGGGTGAATTATTACTAATCATTCTTGCGGTTCTGATTTTATTCGGACCCAAGAAATTACCCGAGTTTGCCCAAATGATAAAACGTGGTATAAACGAAATGAAGAATGCTCAACGGCAATTCTCCGAGCAAGTTACCGAAATCAGTCGAGAAGTTCAAAAACCTGTCAATAATATTAAAAATACTATCGAAAATGAAGTCAAAGAGCCACCCAAGCAAGTTATAAAAGAAGATTACATCAACAAAAATTGACTCGAAACTATCCCCTATTTGCTATTCCCAATCTAATGATTCAAGAAATTATCGGAAGTAAAACGATTCGGCAACAATTCGGATAGGCTTGTTTCGTAGATTTTTGAAATATTAGATTCTGAATCCAAATTGACCGAAATTATTTTCAAATCGTTATCTTCGGTAAATTCTGATGCTTTTTGCCTGCAAAGTCCACAGGGGAATGATGGCAAATGCAATGATTCCAACACAATTAGCAGTAATTTTATTTCATGACAGCCATGTTTGACCATAGAATCAATTGCAACGCATTCGGCATGGGAAGTCAGTGTAAAATCCGCACTTTCGACATTGCAACCGGTGTAAATCTCTCCATCAATACCTAATATAGCCGCACCGACTTTATAGTGCGAATACGGTGCATAAGCATTTTCACGAACTTTAGTAGCAAGATTGAGCATTTGCAGCTCAATATCAGTCAAATCATTCAATAATAGTGTTTTCATCGTTCAATTTCGCTATTTCTTCATCAGTTAAAGTATGCAAAGCTAACAAGTGCCACGACACAGCAATCCCAACGCAAGCCAAAAGTATTCGAACCCATAAAAGCTCGACGAAGAACGCTGAAATCGTCAATGTGACCCAAAGTATAATAATGGAATTACGGCGGCTTTCGCGGGTTATACCCTTGAATTCGCGATAATTTCTAATCATTTTCCCAAAAAGTTTGTTTTTGATGAGCCACTGATAATGCTTTTCGGACGAGCGAACGAAAAACCATGCAGCAAGTATCAGGAATATCGTAGTGGGCCACACCGGTACGAATATACCGATAAATCCCATGACAACATTTATTATACCTAAAACTAAATACAGGTATCTTTTAAATCTATTTTTTTCAATCTTAAATTCAGTCATTATTATAGTCGCTTTGTGTCATTGTCCGGGTGCAAGCCAATTGCCCGCCAGAAAAAGTACGAGAAAATGAAATCCGAGAAAAATCATAAATGCAATCAGCAAGTCAACAGACTTTCTTTTGTACAAATAAATTGTAGAAAACACGAGAAATGCAGCGTTCAAAATGCCATAAACCAAATTTGCAAATATGTACGTTCCGCGAGAATCGAAAAACCAAGGTTGCAGATGCTTTTCAGAGACTATTTTTAAAAACATCTCAGACGTCATGAAAATCTTGTCTATGGCTTCGTACAAAGGCAATATCGTGAATAGCAGTATGAAAATTACTGCCGGAACACCCAAAAGCCAATGCAGGAAATTCCCTTTCATCAATAGCCCAAATTAGCTGAGAGCCATTTTTCGGCAATTTCTACGCTTACGCCTTTGCGTTTTGCGTAGGATTCGATTTGGTCTTTGCCGATTTTTCCGACTGCAAAATATTTAGATTCGGGCGATGCAAAGTACAATCCACAAACCGATGCACCGGGATTCATCATGAAACTTTCGGTCAATTGAACTCCTGTGGACTCGCTCGCATCCAGTAAATCAAAAATCTTTTGCGTTTCGGTATGGTCAGGTAATGATGGGTATCCTGCCGCAGGTCTAATTCCCGAGTATCTTTCATTCAACATATCCTCGGCATTAAGTTGCTCTTCCGAAGCATAGCCCCAATATTCCTTGCGTACTTTTTCGTGGAGTAATTCCGCAAATGCTTCAGCAAGGCGGTCGGCTAATACTTTTACCATTATAGAATTATAGTCATCGTTGTCTTTTTCAAATTCATCAACAAGTTCATGGACTCCATGCCCTGCCGAACAAACAAACATACCAAGAAAATCATTTTTTCCGGAATCTTTATCCCAAATGAAATCCGAAA
Source organism: Candidatus Kapaibacterium sp. (assembly GCA_023957315.1). Lineage (NCBI taxonomy): Bacteria > Pseudomonadati > Bacteroidota > Eximiradiia > Eximiradiales > Kapaibacteriaceae (SeqCode) > Kapaibacterium (SeqCode) > Kapaibacterium sp. (SeqCode). The sequence continues at coordinate 51,143 of JAMLHE010000016.1, read as the reverse complement.
GTGAAAGATTTTCAGCACCTGATTTCTTTGCCTGTTGCTGTCTCAATAATCTAAAAGTATGAAGAGTGCTTTTTTTGTCAAGTGATTCATAGACTTCGATGTCTTCGTTTTCAATCGTATTTGCAGCAAATATCCCAAATACTGCGTTGGCTGTGATTCGTTTTTCTGCGATAATTTTATCGAGCAATTCGTTTGCATCATCGAATAATTTCTTTGCCTCTGCCCCTTTTTCAGGATTATCAAAAATCTGCGGATAGCGTCCCTTCAATTCCCAAGTGATGAAGAATTGCGTCCAATTAATGTATTGGCGAATCTCGGATAGTGAAAAATTCTGCAAATCGAAAACTCCAAGATTGTTTGGCAACATTGGGTTATAAGATTTGGATAAAATCGCTTTATTTTTCTTAGCTTCCGCAAATTTTATAATATTGCCGGACATCTGAGATTTTTGATGATTCAAACGAATCTCGTTGTACTCGGATTTGTAATTTTCGATAAATGTATCATAAATCTTCACATTAAGCAAAGCTGAAGCCACAGGAACGCTTTTCCCTGCATCAAGAACGTGAATTACAGGCTTTGAATAATTTGGGGCAATTTTGACGGCAGTATGCACTCGCGAAGTTGTTGCACCGCCAATCATCAATGGAATATCGAATTTCAATCGTTCGAGTTCCTTCGCTACGTGAACCATTTCATCTAATGAAGGGGTAATCAAGCCGCTCAAGCCGATTATATCAACCTTTTGTTTGCGAGCTTCATCAATGATTTTGTCGCTGGAAGTCATAATTCCAAGGTCAATAACTTCAAAATTATTACATGCCAAAACCACAGAAACAATGTTTTTCCCAATATCGTGAACGTCGCCCTTTACAGTAGCCAACAGAATTTTACCTGCAGTCTGTCTCTCAGATTTTTTCAGTGTTTGCTCAATATATGGAATCAAGTGAGCGACCGACTTTTTCATTACTCTCGCACTTTTCACAACTTGCGGTAAAAACATTTTACCTTCACCGAAAAGCTCACCAACGACGTTCATGCCGTCCATCAGTGGTCCTTCGATTACTTCTAAGGGATTTTCGAATTTCAGACGTGCTTCTTCGGTATCATCAATAATAAAATCAACTATACCCTTGATGAGAGAGTGTTTGAGCCGCTCTTCAACGGAATTCGCTCTCCAAAGTTCAATTTTTTCTTTCTTTTCCGATTCGCCTTTGTTACTTTCAGCATAAGCGAGCAAACTATCAGTCGAATCCTGGCGCCTGTTTAAAATCACGTCTTCGACTAACTCAAGCAATTGGGGTTCGATACTGTCATAAACTTCAATTTGCCCTGCATTGACAATTCCCATATCCATACCCGCTTTGATAGCATGATACAAAAATGCCGAGTGCATCGCCTCGCGGACTTTGTTGTTGCCGCGGAATGAAAATGACAAATTACTCACACCACCGCTAACTTTTGCATAAGGAAGATTTTGCTTTATCCAACGAACAGCATTGATGTAATCAACAGCGTAATTGTTGTGTTCATCCATTCCTGTAGCCAAAGTCAAAATGTTCGGGTCGAAAATTATATCATGAGGCGGAAAACCGACTTCTTCGGTCAAAATTTTATATGCACGGCTGCAAATGTCAATTTTCCTTTGCTCAGTATCCGCTTGACCATTTTCATCGAATGCCATGACGATGACAGCAGCGCCATAATCGAGCACTTTTCGTGCATGTTTGATGAACTCCTCTTCGCCCTCTTTCATGGAAATAGAGTTCACAATGCCCTTGCCTTGAATGCACTTCAAACCTGCTTCGATGACTGTCCATTTTGATGAATCAATCATTATCGGCACTTTGGCAATATCAGGCTCAGAAGCAATTAAGTTCAGGAAAGTAGTCATAGCTGATTCGGAATCAATCATCCCTTCGTCCATGTTGATGTCAATAATTTGAGCACCATTTTCCACTTGTTGCTTTGCAATTGCGAGTGCGGATTCAAAATCATTTTTGACAATCAGGTCTTTGAATTTTGTCGAACCCGAAATGTTCGTTCTTTCCCCGACGTTGATGAAATTTGAATTCTCGTAAGCGATTAATTTCTCAAGTCCACTTAATTGCATAAATGTCTTTGGCGACGGCACAGTTCTAGGTTTTATACCTTTGACGCTCTCTGCAATTGCTTCGATATGGACAGGAGTAGTTCCACAACATCCACCGATAATATTGACAAAGCCCTCTTCGGCGTACTGCCGTGAAACTTCTGCCATGAATTTCGGTGATTCGTCATAACCGCCAAATTCATTCGGCAGCCCGGCATTTGGGTATAAACTTGTGAAACAATCTGCTTCTGAGGATAGCTCTTCGATGTAAGGACGCATTTGCTCGGAACCAAGAGCACAATTAAATCCAACGCTAAGCAAATTGATTGTATGCGATATTGAGACCCAAAAAGCTCCGTTCGTCTGACCGGATAAGGTTCTTCCGCTTTGGTCAACTATAGTACCCGAAATCATTACAGGCAGGTAATTTCCCGATTCGCGGAAATATTGTGCAGTTCCGAAAATAGCTGCTTTTGAATTCAGAGTATCGAAAATGGTTTCAATCAAAATTATATCGCTGCCGCCTTCTACAAGCGATTTTACTTGTTCGTAATAGGCATTGCTCATCGTATCAAAATCGGTTGCTCTATATCCCGGATTGTTCACATCCGGCGATAATGATAAAGCTTGATTAGTTGGTCCTACCGCTCCGGCTACAAATCTGGGTTTCGATGGGTCACGTTTGAGCATTTCGTCAACTGCTGCACGTGCAATTTTTGCCGCATTGAAATTAATTTCATTGACATAATCGCCCATATCATAATCAGATTGGGAAATTGATGTACCATTGAATGTATTGGTTTCGATTATATCGCTGCCCGCTTCGAGATATTTAAGGTGAATTTCCTTAATGATATCGGGCTGAGTCAGAACGAGCAAATCATTATTGCCTTTGAGGTCTTTGTGCCAATCGGCAAATCTTTTGCCTCTGTAATCGGCTTCGGTCAATTTATAACGCTGAACCATTGTACCCATAGCACCATCCAAAACAAGGATGCGGTTTTTGAGTAATTCAGCAATTTCTACTATTTTATTTCCGTAATACTTTCGCATGTCGCTTTTTAGTGTTTATTATCGAAATAATGAAGTTAGTGAAGCAAAAGTATTTTAATTGCCTTTCCGAGAAACGAATGGATTATGAATTGTGATTTTATGTCGTTGAAGCCATTCCATGCCATCTGCAATTGCGCGAGCAGCGGAAATATTTGTGATGCAGAGCACTTTATTTTGCAATGCTGCGGAGCGAATCAACAAGTCATCTTGATATGCTTTCCTACCCAAAGGAGTATTGATAATCATCTGTATGTTGCCACTATGAATCATTTCGACTACATTGGGATGTCCTGCACCAATTTTATGGATAAGATTGACATGGACGCCTTCTACATGCAAAGTGCTGAATGTGCCGAGAGTGGCGTAAATTTCAAATCCGAGTAAGCGAAGCTTTTGAGCAATCGGCACAACTGACCTCTTGTCGTGGTCATTTACTGAAATAAAAACATTGCCACCGAGAGGCAGATTATTTCCAGCACCAATTTGAGATTTGACATATGCTTCGCCAAAAAATTCACTGATGCCCATTACTTCGCCCGTACTTCTCATTTCAGGACCTAAGACGGTATCAACTCCGGGAAATTTACTGAATGAGAACACCGGAGTTTTGACCGCAAAGTGACCATAGAAGCCACTTTTCGGTACGTCCATATCTGCAATTTTTTCTCCGGTCATTACTCTGACTGCGATTTCATTCATCGGAATGCCCGATGATTTGGAAACGAAAGGCACAGTTCGTGAGGCGCGTGGATTGACTTCGATTAGATAAATTTTTTCGTCGGCAATTGCGAATTGAATATTGATGAAACCTTTGATTTGGAGCTTTCGTGCAATTTGATAAGTGATTTCGCGTATGCGGTCTTTAACGTATGGCGAGAAGCTATAGCTTGGCAATACTGAGCAGCTGTCACCGGAGTGAATTCCGGCTTCTTCGATATGCTCCATAATTCCGGCAATGATAATATCCTGACCGTCAGAAACGGCATCAACATCGGCTTCGAGTGCGTTTTCAAGGAATTTGTCAATCAAAACGGGATTATTTTCGCTGACTCTGGTAGCTTCATCAATGAAAAGGGATAGATCATGCTCGTCATAAACAATAGCCATTCCGCGTCCGCCAAGCACGTAAGAAGGTCGGACGATTACCGGATAGCCAATTTTTGATGCGAAAATAAATGCTTCGTCACGATTTTTCGCCATTGCTCCGGGAGGAAATTCAATATGGAGATTATCCAATATTTCCATCAGTTTGCCTCTGTCCTCAGCTAAATCAATATTTTGTTGTTCAGTGCCGAGAATACGAACTCCATTTTCCATGAGTTCTTTTGATAATTTCAGAGGAGTTTGCCCACCCAATTGCAAAACCACACCATAAGGTTTTTCGAGTTCGATAATGTTCATTACATCTTCGATATGAACAGGCTCGAAATACAGTTTGTTGGAAGTGTCGTAATCCGTACTGACAGTTTCGGGATTGCAATTTATAAGTATTACTTCGTAATCTAATTCCTTCAGCTTCATGGCTGCTTGTGAGGCACAATAATCAAATTCGAGCCCCTGCCCTATTCTAAATGGTCCGCCGCCAAGGACTATAATCTTAGTTTTGTCCGATGGTTCAGACTCATTTTCAGTCAGATATGTAGAATAATAATATGGTGTCACGGCTTCGAATTCGGCTGCACAAGTATCAACTTTTTTGTAAGTTGGCAATACGCCGAGTTCGATTCGCTTTTGTCTGATAATTTCAGTAGTCGTGCCGGTTAGTTTCGCAATTTGAATATCCGAGAATCCGTTTAATTTTGCTTCACGTAGTATATCCTCATCCAATCCTTCGAAGTCCAAATTTTGGAGTTGCTTTTCAAAATCGCAAATCATTTTAATATTTTCCACAAACCAAATATCAACTCTGGAAAGTTGAGAAATTTCAGCGATATTCAAACCATTTATGATTGCCGATTTGATGAAAAAAGGCAAATCCGGAGTGAATTTTCCAAGTCCGGTTCTGATTTCATCAATTGATAATTTGTTGAATTTTTCAGATTCCAATCCCGATAGACCGATTTCGAGCGAACGATAAGCCTTTTGGAGTGCCTCGCGGAAATTTGAGCCTATTGCCATCACCTCGCCGACAGACTTCATCTGAGTTGTGAGTGAATTTTCAGATTTGAATTTCTCGAAATCCCATCTGGGAATTTTTACGACAATATAGTCAAGCACCGGCTCGAAAGATGCGGGAGTAGATTTTGTTATGTCGTTGGTGATTTCGTCAAGATTTAGCCCTACAGCAAGCATTGCAGCGATTTTGGCAATCGGAAATCCTGTTGCTTTCGACACAAGTGCCGAGCTACGCGAAACTCTCGGATTCATTTCAATTACACGAATATCGCCATTTTTGGGATTCAGCGCAAACTGTATATTTGAACCACCAGTAGCAACCCCAATTTCGCGAATAACTGCAATTGAATAATCACGAAGTTTCTGATATTCATCATCACTTAAAGTTTGGGCTGGAGCAACGGTAATGCTGTCTCCGGTATGCACGCCCATCGGGTCGAAATTTTCGATAGAAGCTATAATTATAGCATTATCATTATTATCGCGAATGACCTCAAATTCGTACTCCTTCCACCCTATCAGCGATTCTTCGACCAAGACTTCAGTAATTGGCGACAATGATAATCCGTTAATCACGATGGATTTGAATTCATCTAAAGTGTTTGCGACTCCGCCACCCGAGCCACCAAGCGTGAGCGATGGTCGGATAATAAGCGGTAATCCGACTTCATCGTAAAATTCAATCGCATCTTTCAGAGTTTTGACAGTTTTGCCTTTGGGAGATTCTAAGCCGATGTTTTCAATTGATTGGCGGAATAATTCGCGGTGTTCAGCTTTGGCAATGCTTTCGGCGCTTACACCTAAAAGCTCGATGCCGTATTTTTCAATCAAGCCCTTGTCATGAAGTTCCAAACTCACATTGAGAGCCGTTTGTCCGCCAACAGTCGGCAAAATGGCATCAATTTTTTCCTTCTGGATAATTTGCTCAATTATGTCCGTATTAATCGGCTCGATGTAAACACGGTCTGAAAGCTCCGGGTCGGTCATGATAGTAGCCGGATTGCTGTTTAGAACGACGACATAATAACCGAGATTTTTAAGAGCTTTGACAGCTTGACTGCCGGAATAGTCAAATTCGCCGGCTTGACCGATTACAATTGGTCCGGCGCCGATTACAAGAATTCTCTGAATATCGTTTCTTTTAGGCATTTGAATCTTTTACAATTTTGAAAAAGTCGTCGAAAACTACTAAAGCCGCATCGTTAGGTCCGGGCGATGCTTCCGGATGGAATTGCACTGAGCTGATTGGCAGAGTTTTATGTTTAATGCCGCTCACCGTATTATCATACAAATGTAGCCAATTCATATTCCAATCAAGCGATTCGATTATGCTTTGGTGCGAAATTGCATAATTATGATTTTGCGAAGTAATGAACACTTTCCCCGTTTCAATATTTTTCACAGGATGATTGCCACCGTGATGCCCGAAAATCAGCTTATCAATTTTCAGTCCGAATGTTTTCCCGATTAGCTGATGTCCGAAGCAAATTCCAATTATTGGGAAATTATTATAAGCGAATTCGTGTAAATATTTATCAAAGCTATGCACTATTCTTGGGTCACCTGGACCATTGGACAAGAAAACGGCATCGAAATCCAAGTTTGCGATGTTTACATCGAAATTAATATCGAATGGAACTAAGTAAATATGATTATAATATTTACGGAGATTTTCCAAAATACTGCGTTTGATACCGAAATCAACTACAAGCAAATTAAGTGCACTTGCAGTGTTTCCTTCAAAAGTCAAAACCTCGTTACCGATTACTTCCTCATAAAGATTGGAGTCCGAAATGTCCGGCGCTTCGGTAATTTTTTGGAGAAATTTTTCGGGGTCTAATTCATCAGTGCTGATGCCGCCTTTGATAGCTCCAAATTTCCGGAGCCTTGTCGTCAATGCGCGAGTATCGAGTTTGTGTATTCCCATTTTGCCATGCGAACTGAGAAAATCAGCAAATGACATTTTTGCAGCGTGATTGGAGGTAATCGCAGAATTCTCGCGAATAATCACAGCTTCACTATGGATACTGTTGGATTGCAAATTATTGAAAGTAACACCATAATTGCCAATTAGCGGATATGTAAACGTCACAATTTGCCCACGATAGGACGGGTCGGTGACTATTTCTTCATATCCTGTCATGGCAGTATTAAAAACAAATTCGCCAAAACATTCGCCTGAACCGCAAAATGTTTCACCGTAAAGATAGAAACCACTCTCGAGCATTACTAATGCTTTTTTACTCATTCTTATTTTTTCCGGAAAATTTAAAAAACAACAGTGGAATTGCTATGATTAAAGCAATTAGCGTAATCCATTGCCCAATAGCAAATGACGGCGAGGCAAATCTGAATTCGATTTTAGAAGCTCCTTTGGGGATTTCTACCGCGCGCAGACTATAATTTGCTCTGTGCAATTTTGCGGGCATTCCGTCAACAAAAACTTTCCACGCAGGATACCAAATTTCGCTCAATACCAAGATAAAATCTGCTTCGGGATTCATAACCTCGTAGCGTTGATAATTGCCCGAATATTCCATACATTTTATATTAATTAATAACGAATCATTTGATGCTAAATTTCGTGCTATTTTTGGTTGCTCTTCGAGAATTACTTTTTTCCTGTAATCAATTTGATTTGATTTCATAAATGATTCGACTTCATTTTCGCCAATGACATCCCAATCGAATACATACCAAAATCTCGGGAACATAGTCGGATTTTCAACAAAAACAGGACCGCGAGTTTGCTGGTCGAGTGTGATTTTATATTTCACATTGAGCAAATCATAAATCAAATTGACATCATTCACAGCCGGGTTCACTCTTCTTAAAACTAATGGGTTATATCCTTCAGTTGTCATGATATTATCCATATAGCCTTGATTTCGTTTGAAAGCCATAACCGGTGGATTGTAAGAGCGCGTATTTACTCGGAAAAGATTGTCAGGTGATTGAAATTTGAATAAATTTAAGGTCGCATTTTCCAATTCATAGGCTTGGGCAGGACTTTGAGGTGAATCATTGAATTTGCTACCGACTGCGTATAAATCGAGAAAAACAAGTAAAACCAACAAGCCACCGCTGAAATGCAGCGCCCCATTGTTTTTGATTGTCACATACGATAATCCCAGCAAAACGACAATGATAAACAGCCCGATGAGCGAATTAGATGCTGCGAGCGGCATATAAGAAGCCGGAACATCAACCATTGATGTCAAAATGCCTGTCAATCCTAAAAGCAGCACAAATATTGGCACAGCTGAAACTATGAGCAATTTTTTGAATTTATTTGGAAGATTTGAAAAGAACAATTTATCGAATCCGATTGCGGAAAGGATTGAAAATGCAAAGACTACAAAAAACATCATACGTGCCGGAACTCGGAATTGACCGAAAAATGGTAGATTGTAAAAAATTCCATGTATGATACCCGAAGAACCAAGTGCGAACAATACACCAAATATTATGATGAATAAATAAAATGCGATGTCGCGTTCCTTGAGGAAATACACTAAGGTCAATAAACCGAGAATTAATGCCAATAAGCCGAAATAATACGCTGTTTCCCAATACGCATAATAGGGAGCATCTTCAGTTGGAGAAATTTTCATATAAAAGGGAAATTCGTTTTGCCCCATTCCATCGACTTTGCCGAATAAGTCAGGTACGACCGCTTGGAACAGTTGAGACATTGCCAATGAGCCTTCAGTTGAATCTTCATAAGTCATTTCAGCACGATTAGACAATTCAGCTAATTCGCCGGACATCAAAAATTGTACTTGAAAAATTGCAGCCGCGAACACGAAAGTCAAAATCGGTGCAACCAAAATTGGCAATTTGAATTGTACTTTAGATTTGAAATTGATGATTAGTCGGTAAATCAAATAGAATCCCAATAGCAATCCTAAATAAAGCGATGATTGCGGATGCCCCGAAAGCATTGAAAAACCGAAAATCAGCCCACCACCTACTCCGGTTTTGATATTGCCGGTATCAATTGCTTTCTTGAAAAGCATAAAAACTAAGGGGAACCATGCGATGTGATATACAATCATCGGGTGAATCACATGACACACAATCATCATCGAAAAACTATAAGTGATTGCACCAATCATAGCCCCATAGATACTAACTTTAATATGCCTCAACAGCAGAAACATTGCCATCTGGGCTATGAAAAAGTGGAAAATCACCAGAAACTGCAATGCTCCGACGGATAAATGACCATCATCGGCGATGAAAAAGTTCATAAGCCTGTTGAGCGGGTAGAAAAATCCTACCTGCAAGTCTGCAACAAATGGCATTCCGTTAAAAATATAAGGATTCCAAAAAGGAATCTTACCTTGAGATGATTCGACAGCTGCAAAATTTTGAGTCGGGTAAACATATTCTAAGAAGTCTTCCCAAAAGTACTTATCCCCAAAAAGTTGGTCTCCGAAAAATATCGAAGTTGTAAGAATAAAAATGACAGTTGCGATGATAATTGAAGTCTTTTGGTCGAAGTCAACTTTTGATTTTTCTCCGACAAACTCAGGTCTTTTTGTTGTTTTAGTCATGATTTTGTGTCCGTTTTTTCAGCAATTATAACAATTGATAGTCCAAAAGGAAATTTGATTTTTGGTAAAAATTTGCTCTCCCAACCAAAAATATATTTAAACCATTTATTTAGTAAATCGGGAACAGGTTCGATAGGATTAGTATTATTTTTGTCGGCGCCGGTCAATTTATCTAGAAATCGTTTCATAATTGCAGGCAAGAAAAGGAAAGTGTTAAAGTACGAAGCGTAACGAATTTTGAAACCCGCACTTTCGATTACTTTGCTTATGGAGTCCATGTTATAGCGGCGATAGTGCATGTGAATTTCATCATGTTTGCACCATAGCCATTGATACGCAGGAACTGTTGCAATGAGGTAGCCGCCATTATCTACGAGTTCGAAAGCATCGCGAACAACGCCGTAATCATCTTCGATATGTTCGATTACATCAAGCATCGTAATGCCGTCAATACGTCGGTTAGATTTATCAAATTCAGATAAGATACATTGGTGAGTGTCTTTCAATCCGCGTTTATGGCAATATTCGAGTGCAATTGCGGAGGTATCTAAGCAAATCACATTTGCATGAGCTGACATTTTCTCAGCAAAACCACCCGTACCGCAACCTGCGTCAAGAATATTTGCATCCTTGTCGAACTTGCATACTTTGTTGATTATTTTGAGTAAAATGGCGCTCCGAGCTATAAACCACCAATAGCTTTCTTCAAGCCTATAATTTTCGTGATATACGATTTCCTGCATATTTAACTTAAGCTAACTTTTATATTCTTTACAATTTACAGACTTGCAATTTACCGCTTATTGCAGAATCTACAAAATCATTAAAGGAAATGTGTAAAAGTTATTATAATTTGGCTTAAAGTTTTTTGTATTCCATCTGCGGATAACCACGGTCGCCCATTTGGTTGTAATATTCGATGATATGGAATTTCCAATAGAACCCTTTGCTATCGCGTAATAAGAAGTTCTTTTCGGGTCGGGCTAAATATGTTTCGCTTTCTAAATCGAACCATTTCCAATCGTGTCCGATAATATCTGGTTGGTTTGAAAATTGGTAATCATCAATCATTTCGAAACTTATATCTTTAAAAACATTGCCGGAATCTCGTGCTGCTACAACGTGAGTATGATTAATCAAAATACCTGTCACCGAATAAGGCAATAATCCACCTTCAAAAGGCAAAAATGCAATATATTTCGTATAAACGATGTCCCAATCATCTTTAGCGGGTTCAAGCTCTAATACTTCCCCTTCACCGGAAAGCGAAAGCATTACGAAATTGAAATTATCGTTGCGAGGAACTTTTATTTCATTGTAAGTTGTAGATTGGAGCTCGGCAAAACGAACATTATAGTGACCATCCTCGAATCCGAGGAACTGTACTTTGTAAGTGCCTTGTCTGCGATTGTCAGTATCTCGACCGCGATTGACAATATAAACATGATTTTTCGATATTGCCATGCCTTCCGATGATTCAGACCACCACTTGCCGATTGCAAAATCCTCAAACACGAGATTAGTCGAATCATACCTGAAAGTAGCATTTTCTTGGCTTGTGAGAGACGCAAAATCAACGGGACCCATATCTGCGGCTTCCATGAACTTTGCTCCGTTCAATAATACAAAAAAGTCCTCTCCATAGCATTGGAAAGCCAAATCCCAGACATCATATTTATTGGATTTCATTGATTGACCTTTTTCAAAATTGAAATACACTTGGTAAATGTATTTACTTGTCAACTCAACAGTAGCTATTTGCTCATCCCCACGCGGATATGGTGCGACCGGGATTTCATCTTCGAAACAAGATGTCAAGCCAAATGCCAAGAACGATATATATATTATAATTTTTTTCATAATTCAGTCAAATTATTGTTAAAAGTTAAAACGAATTGAAGTGAAAAAAGTTCTACCCCACGCTACAGGCGATGAAGTTTCGGAACCACTATGCACTCCACCGCTACCGGCTCTTGAGCGCTTAATGTCCTTAACATCGAACAAATTCTTTGCTCCAACAGTCAGATTTACAGATTTATCAAAAATGTCTTTCGAAAATGTCAAATCGAGAGTGTGGTAGTCTTCAATCTCATAAGATGAATATTCTGTTCCCGACTCATCAACATTGAAACCGGATTGTCCACCTGTATATTTGTAAAATACTGATGCTGTAATGCCGAAAAACTGTGAATTATATATTACATTTGCCATAACTTCGGGTGAAAATACTAAAGGTGAAGCGGCAATAGTCTCGCTAAATTGATGGGAGCGACCAATATATGAAACTCCGATTTTAGAGTTCAAATCAGTACGAATATAACTAAGTGTCATATTTGCCCCAATAGTTTGGAATTTGCCAATATTAACATATGACCACAAATCGTTTTCAATGTTGCCGAGAGTTATCAGGTCTTTAATATCATTGTAATAGATTCCGGGTTCAAACTTGAAAGCGTAATTGTTAGTTTGAGTATGGAAATTCAATAAAAAGTTATAACTATGAGATGTTTCAGCTTTCAACCCTTCATTGCCTCTGATATTGTGATTGATGTCCACAAACATGAAGTGCAATTCTTGGATAGAGGGCGCCCTGAATCCTCTTGCGTAAGATGCCCTGATAGTCATAAAACCAGTAACATCGGTCTTTAGATTTATTGATGGCACGAGCGGAGCATCGTAATTTGAATTATGAATGACCCTCATCGCAGGTTGAATTGTAATTTCGTCAATTGGGCGGAATTGAATACTTACAAAAGCGGCGTAATCTTCCAAAGTCTTTTCATTTTCGTTTATTCTCCTACCTGATGCCGTACTCATATTCAAGTCAAAGCCTGTTTGGTAGCTGACCCAACTGATTACATTGTCATGGCTATATGTACTGCGTAATACCCACGAATCGAATGAATTCGTGTCTTGGTCTGCGGGGTCGGAAGTGAAAATTTCTTCGAGTGTAACTAAATCTTTGAAATAAGTGTTTTTCTTCCTCTCGTAATATGAATAACTTCCGGTGATGTCAATAAAGCGATTTTTGGCAACTTCACCTCTGAAAAATAGGCTATTAGTCAGTCGTAAAGTTTTGAAATGGTCATCGAAAGCGGTTTCGCGATACGGCAAACGCGGTGCACCACGATTAAGAATGTGGTCTTGGTAAAAATTTCCGGAATAACGAAAAGTATGCTTATCAAAAAAGTGATTAAACTGCCAATCGGTGAAGTACTGCTCTTTTGGCTTCCATTGCTTATTTCGAGCTGTGTCCACTTCGGAATAACCTGCAAAGAAATTTCTACCGCCTGAAATCATAACATTGCTTTTGCCAAATTTGTATCCAAGCGAGCCATCAATATTATAGACCCCGACTGATTCGTACAATGTATTGCCGGTGATTTTGATATCGTCTTCGATATGGTCTTCGGTGATAATATTAATCACACCACCCAAGGCATCAGTACCGTAGATTGCTGACATCGGTCCTTCGATGATTTCTACACGTCGTGCATTATTGAGATTGATTTGGCTTAAGTCAATATTGCCCCCAAGTCTGCCAACGACGGGAACGCCATCAATCATGATTTTGACATTTTGACCTGAAACGCCGTTAATACTCATGCTTGAGCCCAGAATATTGTCTTGGCTCAATCGAACATTCATTTCATTCGTCATCAAATCGCGAAGATTAACCGCACCTTGGGCTACAATTCGCTCAGCAGTTACAGTTTTGACTTGATAGACTGATGATTGAGCGCTTCGAGGAGTGTATTGACCTGTTGTCACTATTTCGTCAAGAACAAATTCTTTACGACGCAAAATAATTTGCAAATCAGCTTTGGAATTAATTCGAGCTACATAAGTTTGGAAGCCTATGTGATTGACTTCGATGTCGAAGGGGAAATCGAATTTGGTCTTTACTTGACCGTTTTTACTCGTGAGTTGGATGTTTACAGTATCAGTACAATTGGCACCGATACACTTTGTTGTAACTTTCACGTATGGAACAGGGGCTTTCGTATCCTCGTCCACGACCTCAATGATTGATTCGGCAAATAAATTTAATGAAATTCCGAACCAAATTATCATTACTAAGTATATATATTTCATAAGATTTTAAAACAAGTTTGCTATTTTGTTTGATTTCATTATTCTAATATACTATGTGTGCGTTACATGAGCAAAAAGTTTATTTGTGGTGTAACCAAAATGTTGCAGATAATCAAAACTAAAAAGGCTGACATTGTGAGGAGTTCCCATGTCTTAAATTCCCCTTTTGAGGGGTGTCTGAGCAGCAGACGGGGTGGTTGTCTTGTCCTAAAATTCTTCACCCACGAATAAATTCATGGGCTATGTTTGTCAATTATTTCAGGACAAGACATGTTCCGTCAGTTGTAACAATTGACGGGACGTCAAGCAAAAAAAAAGGACTGCCCTTGTGAGGCAGTCCCTACGAATCGAAATCATATATTATTCAATTATCAACTTATGAATAACGGATGCATTGCCAAGTCGGATATTAAGCAAATAGACGCCCTTTGCTAATTTATTGTTTTGGGAATCCACTGCTTTGAAATCGAGCAAATATCTGCCTTCCGATTTCCATCCCGAATAGACTTTTGAAACGTGTGCTCCGGAAACTGTGAATAGCTCAATATTTATTTCACCTGCTTGATTGAGTTCAAACTCAATGTTCGAGCTGAAAATGACCGGATTGGGCACAATACTCAGATTGGAGATAACTTGATTTTCTCTGTTGAATACATTGTCATGTACACTTGAAGGTGTGCTACTTGAAGAACCCGGATTGCCGACATCTGCGGGATTTCCCGGATTTGGGTCGCCAATTTTCCATTCGGCATTTGGGTCGAGTAATTCTTGCCCGTTAGTAAAACCGTCATTATCCGAATCAAGCGAGGCTAATTCTGAAACCCAATCTACATTTCCATTAGTCAGAAAAGCATTGAAAACATCAATTCCAAATGGATTCAGTGAACTTCCACCGCCCATTGTATGGCATGTATTGCAATCAAATTTATTGCCGTTGGGAATTTGCGAAACGCGAAATTGACGAGCATTCAAATTTGAATTCGATAACGCGAATGATAAAATGAAAATTAGAACCAAGTACTTCATAATACACCTATAAAATTTGTTATTGAAAATATATAGATGTTATGACATTGATTAAGTTTTTTTATTGGAATCAGGCTCGGATAATTGTATCTTTTCTATCGGGACTAGTGGAAATGTATTCGACTTTTGCCTCGGTATATTTTTCGATGAAGGATAAATATTCTTTTGCTTGTTTTGGCAAATTGTCATATTTAGTGATACCGCTTAGGCTTTGCTTCCATCCGGCAAATTCGATGTATTCGAGTTCGATAGCTTCGAGCGTGGGAATATCTACAGGGAAACTGCGTAATGATTTGCCTTTGACATTGTAGCCGGTGCAAACTTTAATTGTCTCGAAACCGTTCAGCACGTCTAATTTTGTCATTGCAATGGAGGATATACCATTGATTTGAACAGAATAACGCAATGCAAATAAGTCAAGCCAACCGCATCGTCTTGGGCGTCCGGTTGTAGCACCAAATTCGGCGCCAACGGCACGCAACTGTTCTCCTGTTTCATCATTCAGCTCAGTTGGGAATGGACCGTTTCCAACGCGTGTGCAATATGCTTTTGTAATGCCGATAATTTTGCCAATTGATGTCGGTGGTATCCCCAATCCGGTGCAAGCGCCCCCGGAAGTAGGATTGGAACTTGTCACGAATGGATAAGTCCCGTGGTCAACGTCAAGCAAAGCACCTTGGGCACCTTCGACGATGATATTTTTATCAGCTTTGATTGCAGTATTCAAATAATATGAAGTATCGGTGATATATTCATCAATCAAATTATCAAACTTAATATAAGTTTCGACAATTTCCTCTTCATTCAACTCGGTAAATCCATAAATTTTATTCAAAATATCATTTTGTTCGATGATATTTTTCCTAAGTTTCTCTTCAAAAGATTTGCGGTCTAATAGGTCAACGATTCTAATTCCGGCTCGACGTGCCTTGTCAATATAAGCCGGACCGATTCCACGTCCTGTAGTGCCGATTGTGGTAGATGAAGTCAGAGATTCGCGGGCTTGGTCGAGCATTTTGTGATAAGGCATTATAAGATGAGCTTTATGCGAAATCAACAAACGGTCTTTTACATCAATTCCATGTTGCTTGAGCATTTCAATTTCACTCATCAGAGCAACCGGGTCGATTACTACGCCGTTACCGATAACACAGATTACACCATCATTCAAGATACCTGAAGGAATCAGATGCAAAATATATTTTTTATCTTCAATAACAATAGTATGTCCGGCATTTGCACCACCTTGGTAACGAGCAACAATATCGGCTGACTGACTCAAAAGGTCAACAATCTTGCCTTTACCTTCGTCACCCCATTGAGAACCTACAACGACACTAACACTCATAATTTTCGTTTAAATTTTGATTGGAAATACTTAAAATATTATAATTCAGCAAGTGCCGATTCCAAATTAGGATGGATTCTGAAGACATTAGTCAAATGAGTAATATCGAACAATTTTTTGATTTTGTCGGGTATGTTGATTAATACCAAATTCAAATTGTTTTTGTTCATAGTAGCATGGGCATTGGCTAACATGCCAAGCCCTGTACTATTCATAATTTGCACAGCCGAAAAATCTACAATAAGAGATTTGAATTTTTCGGCAACTAATCTATCGAGCAATGCGGTAAATTCAATAGCGGTATTGCCACCGAGAACACTTTCATTGAGTTCTACGATAGCAATACCTTTGATTTCGTCTATGATTTTAAATTGATTCATGGGCTCTATTATGCTTTTGCGGTACTATAAGTTTTTTTGCCGTGCGTTTCATCTGTTTTTTTGTGAGTACGTATGTGATTCCAAATTACATAACCACTTGCTATGTATATCGAAGAGTAAGTACCAAACACGATACCGATGAACATTGTAAACGCAAATCCTTGAAGAACCGGACCGCCGAAGAACAATAATAATAATAATACCGATGTTGTAGTAGCAGTAGTATTAACAGTACGGCTGAGTGTTTCATTTATACTCATATTCACCATTTTCACAAATTCCATACCTTTATGTTTCTCGATATTTTCGCGAATACGGTCGAAGATAATCACAGTATCGTTAATGGAGTAACCAATTACCGTCAGCAGACCTGCAAGCAAAGCTTGGTCGAGTTCCAAATTCAAAATACCGAGATGGTGAGTTATGACGATAATTGAAAATGTTATGATAACGTCATGAACAAGGGCGATAACGGCTCCAACACCGAAATCGAATTCAAATCGGAAAGCGATGTAAATCAAAATCGCAACTATTGCAAGCAAAACCGCCCAAATAGCTTCAACAAAAAGCTCATTACTTATTTTGGCTCCAATTTTGTCAATTTTAAGCACAGTGTATGGATTTTCGGACATTGATTTATTCAGAGCTTCTTGGATTTTATCCGGTCCTGTGTTGACATCAGCAACTCTGATAAGGATTTGGTTGGCTTTGCCAAAAGATTTGATTTCGTTTCCACCTAAGTTCAAGTCACTGACGATGCTTCTAACTTTTCCCATATCCACATCTTTTTCGAAGGCAAGACCAATTTCGGCGCCGCCTTTGAAGTCAATACCTAATTCCGGTTTGAGAATGAAAACAGCCAACAAGCCAACAACTGTAAGTATAATTGAGAACATTGCAAATTGTTTTCTATAACCGGTAAAATTGATATTCGTTTTTTTAAAATATTGCATTTATTTAACCTCTATTTTTATTATTCTAAATTATACTGATTGAATTTGTTTTGGTTGACCAAAGTTAAACTCGTTGCCACCCTTGATAAGTAAAAGTTCGATTAGTGCTCTGGTAATCAAAATACCTGTAAACAAAGTACTAATTATACCAATCAATAGTGTTGTTGCAAAACCTTGGATAGGACCGCTTGCGAGTGTCAATAAGATGAATGCCGTAATACCGGTTGTGATGTTACCGTCAATGATGGCACTAAGCGCCTTACTGAAACCTTCGTCAATAGCAGACCTTAATGAACGACCTTTGGCTATTTCTTCGCGAATACGTTCAAATATAAGTACATTCGCATCCACTGCCATACCTATCGTCAAGATAATACCTCCAATACCGGGTAAAGTCAAAGTACCTTTGAGAGCAGTCAAAACCGCAATAACAAGGAATACATTTAACAATACTGCAAAGTCGGCTACGAGACCACCTTTATTGTAGTAAAACACCATATAAACAATTACGAGTAGCATCGCAAAAAGAGATGCAGTAACGCCTGAGTTTATCGAATCTTGACCAAGCGAAGGTCCAACCACACGTTCTTCGATGATTTGAACAGGAGCTTTCAAAGCGCCGGCTTTCAATACAACTTCCAATAATCTGGCTTCATCAGAATTTGCCATACCGGAAATTTGCGAACGTCCACCTAATATTCTGTCGCGAACAACAGGAGCGGAGTAAACTCTTTCATCAAGTACGATAGCGACTCTTTTGTCAACATTGGCTCCTGTAATCCTTGCCCATCTTTCAGCTCCGTCATCGTTCATAGTCATATTTACGATGGGTGCGTTTGTGGTTGGGTCAAATGATTGCTGTGCATTTGTGATTACTTCACCGGTTAGTTCCGGTTCGCGATTGAGCGAGAAAATTTCAAAAACTTCAATACCGGATTGTTTGAATAATCTCGAATCAGGTTTTGCTTCAATTGTAATTTTAAAATCTACTGGAATGAGAGGTTTGATTTCCGGACGATTCAAGATTTCATTAAATCTTGCAATCGAATCCTTAATTATGCGGAAGGAATATTCGCCATCAGGGATTTCATCGGTTGTATAATAGAAAGGCACCATTTGCCCTGCATCACCCGGCTGCATAAAGTATGTAGCAAACAAGGAAGTAAATGGATGCTCGGAAGTATGCTTTTTCATAATTTCGTCTTCGGACATACCTTCATATGGGTCAGCAGCTTTTGAAGTATCAGCACCGCTTGTATCGGTAAGGCTGGTATCTGCATCTAATAGTGCAGTCTGCATCGTATCAATTTGGGTAGCAGGTGCCGGTATTTCAGCTATTTGAGTAGCGGTGTCTTGAGCAACGGGTTGCTCTTCGACAATGCCTGCTCTGCGGCGAGCTTGCTCTGCTAATAGATTATCAATCCGAGCAAATGCACGAACAATATCAACACTATTCCGAACTAAATGGAATTCAAGACGAGCAGTTGTTTCGAGCAAACTACGCATTTGTTCTTCATTTTCCACACCGGGTAGCTCAAGGATAATTCTATTATTTCCTTGTTGTTGGATATTTGGTTCGGCAACGCCGTATTGGTCAATACGTTGTCTAATAACTTCTGCGGCTTGATGTATTGCATCATCGGCATTTTGTCTCAAACGCTCGATAATGTTTTCTTCGGTAGCTTCACGAAAATCACCAATATCATAATATGAAATCAATGATTTGCCCTTAGGACGGGCTATTTCGTTGAAATGCTTCAAGAAAATATCTAAAGCATCGCTATCCGAATCTGATGTCTCTTCACGAGTTTTTTCAAGAACGGTAAGAAATACTTCGTCTATAGCTTCGCGTTGAGCCGATTCTTCGAGCAGTTTAACAATATCAACCTCGAGAGTCACATACATGCCACCACGTAAATCAAGACCAAGCTTGAGTTGGTTTTTCTTGGCTTCGTCCAAGTCTGTGCCATACATGTTTCTAAATTCTTCCATAATAGCCAAAGAATCAGCAGAATTACCCGCAGCGTCAGCTTTTACGCGGTAATCTTTCAACTTACCTTCCAATTGGTATGCCCTATAAGTGGGTATCATAACGGCTATAGCCGCTATTATCGGAATCAAAATAAGGAAAAGTTTCCCCCAATTATTTTTCAATTAAATGCCTCCGTTTATATCTCTAATAAGTTTTGTTTTTTTTAATTGCATTCCATACGAAGTACAAATTTATGCTTAATTAATAGATTATTCAAATGAAATTTATAAACATGTTCACTTAAACTTAATATTTTTCTGCATCAATCTAAAAAAACAGGTGCACCGGGTCCCAAAGGAATCCCCGCAAACACCCATATAGCCGCCATTATACCCCATATCAATGCTAATGCAAAAGAATATGGCAATAGCAGCGATATTAATTTGCCAAAAGTGATTTCAGGTGCAAATTGTTTTGCAAATACTATCAAAATCGGGAAATATGGAAAAAGTGGCGTTATAAAATTTGTTACCGAATCGCCAATTCGATACATCATTTGTGTTGATTCGGGACTAATACCCAACAACATAAACATCGGAACAAAGACTGACGCCAACAAAGCCCACTTTGCAGACGCACTTGAAATGAAAATATTCACTATCATCGAAAAAAACAGGAATGACAAAAGTATCATTTCTCGTCCCAAATCAAGCTCTTGCAGGAATTCGGCACCTTTGACTGCGATAATCAATCCCAAATTTGAATCGTTAAAATATGCTATGAACTGACCTATTGCAAAGACTAAAACAATGTAGGAACCCATTGTACCCATCATATCATTGCTCATTCGGACTATATCTTTTGAATTTTTGATTGTCTTGGCAACATATCCATAAACGATTCCGGATACTGCAAACATAATCATCAAAATAGTTACTATACTACGAAACAGAGGTTTCATTGTCCCTGCTTCGTCTCTCAATATACCATCAGTGGGTATAACAGCCCATAGAATCAATAATGACATTACTATTACACTGCCGATTCCGTAAAAGAATGCTTTCCGAGCGTTTGGATTTGGGATTTCAGAATCGCTATCAAGCGATTTCGTTTCAGTATTTTTGAGAGCCGGTTCAACGATTTTATCTGTCACAAACCAACAAACTCCGGTAACAACTAACACCGAGGCTAACATAAAATAATAATTTGCAGTCGGGAATACATCGTAGCTTGGGTCTATGGTTTTTGCAGCTACATCTGTGAAAGATGACAACAAAGGGTCGAGTGCAGTAATAAAGAATGAGGCACTAAATCCGCCGCAAACAGCCGCAAAAGCTGCCAATAATCCTGCAATTGGGTGTCTGCCATATGATGCAAACAGCATAGCTCCAAGCGGCGGCAACAATACAACTCCCGAATCAGCCATCAGACTTCCGTTTACCGAAATTAATATTAGAACGGGAGCAATCAACTTTTTGGGGACTGAAGCTGTCAATGTGAGCAATGAAGTCTTAAAAAAGCCGGACTTTTCAGCTATTCCGATACCAATGATTGTGATTAACACTATCCCCAAAGGCGGAAAATTCATGAAATTCGCAGTAGCATTGGTCAACATTCGTTGAATTCCTGCTTTGGAGAGCAGATTGACGGCGATAATTGGTTCACCGGTTGCGGGATTTGTAGCACTAAATTGAACTAAAGAAGCAATATATGAAACAAACACAACCAGAGAAGCCAGACCTAAAAAGAGGAAGAATGGGTCAGGAAGTCTATCTACAGACTTTTCGACCCTTGATAAAATTGATTCGATTAGTTTTTTCATTTAGCTAAAGTAAAACAATATATTTATATTTGTCTTTTAAAAAACTTGTAATGTAAGGAAACTTTGTCAAACCAAATACATTTGGATGTCATAATTATCAATTATAACACTCGCCAACTAACTTGTGACTGTATTGATTCGATTTGTTCCAATGGAATCAGCGAAAGTAATATTATCGTTGTTGATAACGCATCAACCGATGATAGCGTTGATTATCTTTCAAAAAATTATCCGCAAGTAAGAATTGTCCGTAATGATAGAAATTATGGGTATGCAAAGGCTATCAACATAGGCGTTTCAGCATCCAAAGCCGATTATTATATTATCAGCAACAGCGATGTTATTTACCCCAACCAATCCATTCCAAAACTAATTTCGAGTTATCAGTACTTGGAGAATCCGGGAGTTATAGCACCTCAATTCATCAATGAAGATGGAACTTATCAAGAAGCATTTTCATTTTTCCCGAGCTACAAATTCGGGTTTTGGGAATTGACTAATCTTATCAAAATTATTCACAAAGGCTACGAAAATGAATTTGAGAGAAATCACGATGAATTAGCTCCATTAGTTGTTGATTTTACAGTTGGGGCTGTAATGCTATTTTCAAAAAAATTGTTTCAAGAATTGGATGGTTTTTGCGAAGATTATTTCTTTTATACCGAAGAAACAGACTTTTGCAAGAGAGCATCTCAAGCAGGTCATTTGAATTATATAATTAGAAACGTAAAAGTAAAACACTTGGTGGGTAAGACACGAGAAACTAACAGTGTCAGTTATATTCCCTTACTCGTCTATACAAAAAGATTATTTTTGAAAAAGCACTTGAGTTTGCTTGAAGCATCATTTTATAAAGTCTCTCAAATTTTGAAATTTTTCATGCTTTATGTTCATTCATTAACCTTCGCATTCTTGTTCCAAAGTAAAAAGACCAGAGTACTTACACGTGATAAAGCGAAGGAATTCATAGTAAATTGGATGGAAAATTACGAAGACCTGAAAACAAAGATGAAGCAAAAATATGGCGCTTAAAATTTTAGATGATTGTATAATTTGTGGCAAATGCGAGCCAATTTGCCCGACCGAAGCGATTTTTTTGGGTGAAGACATTTATGAAATTGACGCAGGTAAATGCGTTGAATGTATCGGCTATTTTGACGAACCTCAATGCCATGCCGTTTGTCCGGTAGATGTAATAATAAGGATAGAAAATGACACTGACTAATATAAAAATTGAATTAGAAGAAGGATTGATTAAGTCAATCACACCCTTTGACGAAGGCGTTTGCATTGTCACAGGCGACGCCGGTTCGGTTTTCAGAAATGCTTATATTTCGCCCGGTTTGACAGATTCACATTGTCATTTGTGGGGATTGGGCATGATGCGCCAAATTCTGACATTTGACGATTGTAAATCCGAAAAAGATTGTATCGAAAAAGCAGAGGCGCAGCCATTTTTCCGAAGCAGCTGGATTTTCGGCAGAGGTTGGAATCAGGAAAATTGGTCAAATAGCAATTTACCAACTTTAGAAAATCTTGATAAAGCATTTCCCGACAAGCCTTGCCACTTCATCAGAGTTGACGGACATGCTGCGTGGGTAAATTCTAAAGCTTTGGAAATTGCCGGTATAAGCAAAGAGACCAAAGACCCTGTCGGAGGTGCGATTTTGAGATATGATGACGGCACTCCTAACGGTGTGTTGGTTGATTCGGCGATGTTGTTGGTAGAAAAGCTAATTCCCGATTTTTCCGATGAGCAATATCAAGAGTTCATTTCAATTGCTCAAGATTTGTGCATTCAATCAGGAATAACCGCAGTCCATGATATGGATGTATCGCCGAAATTAATTAAGATATTTCACAAAATGAATTCGAATAATGAACTGAAAATCAGGATTTTTTCGCATGTTTCAGCTCAAAACGACGAATATATTGATGCAGGAATCACTCCGAGCATTTCTGAATATTTCAATATTGTTGGAATGAAATTATTCTCTGATGGTGCATTAGGCTCAAGAGGAGCAGCATTGTTGTCGGATTACGCTGATGATGACGGTAACAGGGGCTTGTTGATTTTGGATAAAATTCAAATGGCTGAAAAAGCTGAAAATGCCATCCAAAAAGGATTTGATATAGCAATTCATGCTATTGGCGATAGAGCAAATCGTGAAGTATTAGATGCTTATCAAATTTTGCGTCAAAAATTCGGAAATTTCAGAAATAAATTGAGAATTGAGCACGCTCAAATAGTAGCTGATGAGGACATTCAGAGATTTAGAGAACTAAATGTGATTGCTTCAGTTCAACCCATCCACTACATTGGTGATGAGAAAATGGCACTGGCAAGGCTCGGGCGAAAAATTTTCGATAAGCATGGGTATCCGTGGCAAAAATTCTTGAAAAACGGTGTCGAAATAATTGCCGGTTCAGATTTCCCGATTGAATCCCACAATCCATTTTTGGGGCTCTCAGCATTTCTCACAAGACAAAATCTAAATGGTGGTGAAATTCAGAATCCGGCTGAAAGATTGAATCTATTTGACGCCATAAAATCATATACTTTGACACCTGCAAAAGTTGTAAATTCATCTACAGGTTTATTAAGAGTTGGATATAAGGCTGATTTTGTAATTACAAACAGCAATATAAGTTCGAAATCACAAATACACGAAACATCGGTCGAGGCGGTTTACGTCGGTGGCAATTTGAAATATTCTCGCTCTTGAAGCAAATAATCATCAAGGTCCTCGTCCCAACCTTTGAACTGTATTCCTAAATCTTCCGATAATTTTTCCGATGACATTGCCGAAAAATGTGGTCTTTCGATTTTCTGCTCAAAATCAATAATTTTAGCAGGATGGATTTCAATATCCAAATTCAAATGCTTTTTAATCGTTAAAGCCCACTCGTAACGCGAGCAATACCCTTTAGGTATTAAATGATATAAGCCCTTTAAATCTTTGTCTAATGCTTCCAAAACACGCTCTGCAATAAATTTTACAGACGATGGAACCGAAATCTCATCATCAACAATTTTCAGCACTTGTTGCTTGCGAGACCATTCAAATAATTTATAGATAAAATTTTGCTGTCCCAAACCATACACCCAACTAAGTCGGAAAACTAATGAATTCGGGAATTTGTCTAAAACTATTTGTTCGCCGATTGACTTTGCTTTTCCGTATTCGTTTACAGGGTTGCATTTATCATCTTCCGTATAAGGCAATGATTTTGAACCATCAAAAACATAATCCGAGCTAAAATGAACAAATTTAGCACCGAATTTATTACATAGCAAAGCCAAATTATAAGGTGCGAACGAGTTGACAGGATAATTAGGTGAAAAATGATGTTCTGCTTTTACAGTATCATTATATGCAGCGCAATTGATAACGAGTTCGGGCTCAAGCTTATGGAATAGTTTTGATATAGCTTCAAAATCGGAAATATCAACATCAACAATATCAAATGTGAATAATTGCACATTATCTTTAGCTGAGAATATCTTGACAAATTCTTTACCGAGTTGTCCTGCAGCACCAAATACGAACACTTTCATTTTTGGTAAACCTTCGCCCAATATTGTCTCAAATCGTGAAGTTTTCCGTTAGCCCAATCAATATTTTGAAGATACCAATTCACTGTATTCGCAATTCCAATATCAAAATTGACTTTGGGAGACCATGAAAGCTCATTAGCAATCTTGTCATAATTCAAGGAATATCGGAAATCGTGTCCTGGTCTGTCCTTCACAAACTCTATCAAATCGTGAGATTTGCCGAGCAAATCAAGAATTGCCTTGACGACATCAATGTTACGCTTTTCGTTGCCACTTCCGATATTGTATATCTCCCCAACTCTACCATGATTCAGAATTTCCAAGACAGCCGAAGCACAATCAGCAACGTAAAGCCACTCGCGAATATTTTCGCCTGCTCCGTAAACGGGAATTCGTTCATCGGCAAGCGCTTTTAAAATTACAACGGGCACCAATTTTTCGGGATATTGCCATGGACCGTAGTTGTTCGAAGGTCTCACGGTAATCACGGGAGTGCCATATGTACGCAAATAAGCGCGTCCAAGCATATCAGCCGATGTTTTGCTCACTGAATAAGGCGAATTTGGTGCAAGCGGTGTATCTTCATAAAAGGAGCCTGACTCACCAAGTTCGCCATAAACTTCGTCTGTAGAAATATTGATGAATTTTTCGATTTCAAATGATTTTGCCGCTTCCAACAAATTATGAGTTCCAAGTATATTTGAGGTCATAAAAATTGTTGGTTCTAAAATGCTTCTATCCACATGGCTTTCAGCAGCCCAATGAACAATACTTTCAGGACGAAAAGATGTAAATGCCGACATTACAAAATCATGCGAAGCAATGTCGCCCTCGAAAAATT
The DNA here is from genome assembly GCA_023957315.1 of Candidatus Kapaibacterium sp. Classification (NCBI taxonomy): domain Bacteria; kingdom Pseudomonadati; phylum Bacteroidota; class Eximiradiia; order Eximiradiales; family Kapaibacteriaceae (SeqCode); genus Kapaibacterium (SeqCode); species Kapaibacterium sp. (SeqCode). Next base: position 25,328 of record JAMLHE010000016.1, on the reverse strand, counting down.
CGATATCATTCCAAACTCCGGAAAGCCGCTTTTTATCTGCCGCATAGGTCAGCTTGTCAATTACGGCAACTTGATGCCCTGCACTTACTGCTTGTCTGACAAATTCACTGCCAATGAAACCGGCACCGCCGGTAATCAATATTTTCATCTATTATACTCGTTTATAATTTTTTTGCAATAATTTTTGTAATCGCATTCGGGTAAGCTGCCAATTAATTTTTGGTAAGAATCCAAATCAATGAAATCTTGTTGCAAGGCAATTTCCTCCAAACAAGCAATTTTTGTACCTTGGCGTTTTTCGATAGTTTGAATAAAGACACCTGCTTCGAGCAATGATTGAGGTGTACCGGTATCAAGCCATGCCACTCCTCTGCCGATAGTCACCACATCGAGTTCATTATCTCGCAAATAGTGCTTGTGAAGGTCGGTGATTTCGATTTCACCACGCACACTCGGTTTGAGTTCACGAGAATAAGCGGCGACCTTAGAATTGAAAATATACAATCCCGGAATAGCGTATTTGGATTTTGGCACCAAGGGCTTCTCCTCTATGCTCAAAACTTTATGATTGTGGTCGAATTCTACAACACCATATTCGGTTGGATTATCTACATGATAAGCAAAAATTGTTCCACCATGATTGTTTGCTATTCCATCACGTAAAAAATCAAGCTTGCCATAGAAAAGATTATCGCCAAGAATCAGGCAAACTTGGGAATCGCCTATAAATTGTTCGCCTATGATAAATGCTTGGGGCAATCCACCCGGAGTATCTTGAATCTTATATTCGATTGTAATCCCGAATTGAGAGCCGTCACCCAATAATTTTTTGTAATTTGGAGTGTCTTCGGGTGTAGATATGATTAATACTTCACGAATACCTGCCAACATCAATGTCGAAAGCGGGTAATAAATCATCGGTTTATCATAAACAGCTTGCAACTGTTTAGAAAAAATATTGGTCATAGGGTATAATCTTGTCCCCTTTCCACCGGCGAGAATGATACCTTTCGTTTTCATTTATGCCTCATATTTGAATAATCTTGCATCAATCGAATCCGCCCATTGGCTCAGATTCATCCCAATTTTATCCTTGTTGCTCATTTTCAATGTGTTATTTTTAATGAGTTTGTGCATCAAAGCAATTATATCCGGTTCGCAATTAGACCAATCAATCCGGTCATCTGCAATTGTCAATGACGCTTCATTGCCTGGTGACCATTCGGATGTGCACATATATTCGATAAGCGAATCTTCCATTGCGTAAAAGCCGTGTGCGAATCCGTTCGGCACCCAAAACCATTCACCAAATTCGCTCTGATTGTTGCATTGCAGTTCTTGAGCCACGATTTTGCAAAAGTCAGGAGAATCGGGGCGAATATCCAGCGCAAAATCAATAATATGACCGTTAACGCACCTTACGAGTTTGTCCATAAATGGATTCCATTGGAAATGCAAACCGCGAAAAAAGCCCGCATGTGTGTAGGATTCGTTTGTTTGTTTGAATTGCTTTCCAACGAGAAAGACAGTTTTAGCATTATTCTCGAAATCTGATTGTCGGAAAGTCTCGGTAAAATATCCGCGTTCATCACTAAATCGGGCGAATTGAATAAGTTTCAGTTCGCTTAAAGCAAGGTTATTGACCTGAGTAATTTTCATATATTATAAATTCCCTTCCAAAACTTCTATCACCCTTTTAGCAGTTTTGCCGTCCCACATTTCCGGGATTTGGCTTTGCTTCCAATTTCCCGCAATTGCTTGATTGGCGTATTCCAACAATTTCTGCATATCTTTTCCGGCAATGACGTTCGAGCCTTCCAATATCGTAATTGGGCGTTCAGTATTTTCGCGCAATGTGATGCACGGTATTTTCAGTGCAGTAGTCTCCTCTTGCACTCCGCCGCTGTCTGTGATTACAAATTTCGAGTTAGACATTAATTTTTGGAAATCGAGATAGCCAAGCGGCTCGCAAATTTGAAGTCTCGGATTCAGAGCATTCAAATTTATGCCAAACTTCCGCAAATTTTCCTTAGTGCGTGGGTGCATTGGGAAAATAATATCTATATCGGAGGAAATTTCATTCAAAGTATTCATTATGCTCTGGATTCCTTCCTTCTCGTCCACATTTGATGGGCGGTGCAAAGTGACAAGGCTGAATTCACCGCTTCGGAGCTTTAAATCATCAAGAATAGGTGAAAGTTCCGCTTTGGGCAAGAACATAAATAATGTGTCAATCATTATATTGCCGACACGAAAAACTTTCGATTTGCTCACTCCCTCATTCGATAGGTTTTGGTCTGCATCTGCAGATGGAGTCAACAACAAGTCTGCAAGAGCATCGGTAACCAATCGGTTGATTTCCTCCGGCATAGTGCGGTCGAAACTTCGCAAACCCGCTTCGAGATGGACAATCTTGATTCCGAGTTTGGCAGCGACAATACTGCAAGCCATAGTTGAATTGACATCGCCGACGACGAGAATGGCGTCAGGTTTGACGCTAAAGCAAACATCTTCGAAGCGTTCCATAATTTTGGCAACTTGTTTGGCTTGGGTGTCCGAACCGACTTCGAGATTGATATCCGGCTTGGGGATGCCAAGCTCATCAAAAAAAAGAGACGACATTTTGGCATCGTAATGTTGCCCGGTGTGAAGCAAAATAGGCTCCAAGGAATCAGAACCCGCGTATGCTTTCATCAATGGAGCAATCTTCATGAAATTGGGGCGCGCCCCGACAATGTTAATAATTTTTGACATCAATTTTCAATTTTATACAAATTCAAATATAAGGATTTATGGGCGAACAATACCGTTATCGAAATTGAAAAAGGGAGTAGAATTAAATTTTGAATTTCAAATGAGGGCAAAAATTATCGCAAACACATCATTTGCTATCTCGTCAAAATGTGTTATATTTGTAACAGAATTTTGGGCTCTTAGCTCAGTTGGTTAGAGCGCTACGTTGACATCGTAGAGGTCGCCGGTTCGAATCCTGTAGAGCCCACAAAACATAATTTCATAGCCCTTGAAACCTTGACACAGTCAAGGTTTTTCTTTTCGTCAAAAATAACGTGTCTTATTTTTCAGAATTTCCAGTCCCGTCTTTGTTCCATAGTTAGTGAATCGTCTTTGTTACATCTGACACTATAATACAGATTCATCAATATTCATTAGTTGGAACAACTGACGGGACAACAAACAAGAAATCCCCCTTAATCCCCTTTTGCCAAAGGGGGAAAGCGAGTTTGCGAGCAGGGGGATTTTCCAAAGTTTGTCCTAAAAAACGTTTACAAAATAGCCCCCCCAATCACTTCAATTTAAACGATACTAATTCAGACCGATTTTCAAGAGACCAATTTCCGGATTCTGATGCAATTAGACCAATACCCGGGCAGTAGTACTTGATGCTTTTATGTATTTGCTCTCCATTCAAATGTATTATATCAACATACTTTATACATTTGAATTTACCGGCACTTGTGCTTATCAAAGTATCAACTTTTTCTACATATGATTTGTGGAATCCATCATTAAAAAATATTTCACCTTCGGTGACCGGATATTTTATAAGCACTGATTCGGGTTCTTGATTATCTTCAAAAAATAATAAATACAATCCGTCAGACTTGTTAATGTAATAAATAGGTGGTATTATTATAGCTTGGTCGCCATCCGAAATTTCGATTCTATAATACCTTTCACCATTATACATTTCATCTGAAACAACAGTTAATGTCCCTTTAGTTGTCTTCACCTCGAAATCATCGTAAAAGGTATAATTGTACACCCACGAATTACCAATTTTTAAAGGAAATATTTCCTTAGAATTGTTATTGGGCGAAGTTGAGTCATCCGAACAACTCAATGCCAACACAAAAATAAACAAAGAAAACAAAGAAAGTTTTTTCATTTTTTAACTCCTATAAATATGTAAATTTCCCGTTCTGTTGTAAAGGACAGAACTGAATTTTTTCTACTTCAAACTATACGATACTAATTCAGACTTGAAGAAAAGAAATTGATGTCCGGTTTCATGATCTATCCCAATATTTTCCCCTGCAATTAGCCCAATACCAGGGCAGTAATAAATTAGAACTTTACTCCTTTCTATATCATCCAATAGTGCTATTTTAACATACATTATACATTTGAATTTCCCCGCACTTGTGCTTATCAATGTATCAACTTTTTCTACATAAAATTTGTTGTATTTATCGCTATGAATAATTTCACCTTCGAATACCGGATATTTTACAAACTTTGTTTGGGGTTCGCTATTAATAAAATATAGCGAATAAAATCCGTCAGATTTGTTAATGTAATATACTTGTGAAATTTCCTTTTGGTTGGAATTATGTCTTAACATTTCCATTCTATAATACTTTTCACCGTTATACATTTCATCAGATATAACAGTTGATGTTAATTTACCTGATTGGTCGGTGAGAAATTCATCATAATAGGTATGATTATGTACCCATGTATTTCCAATTTTTAAAGGAATTAGTTCCTTAGGATTGTTATTGGGCGAATTTGAGTCCTCCGAACAACTCAATGCCAATACAAAAATAAACAAAGAAAACAAAGAAAGTTTTTTCATTTTTTACTCCTATAAATATGTAATTTCCTGTTCTGCTTTTGTTACAACTGACAGAAGGGAACTCATCTATTTAAAAACTATTAATCTTACCTTACTAGTAGTTGTCCACTTACCACCACTAACTTCAATTGTCCAATTTCCTTCATTCAGATTACTTATATCGCATTGAATCATTATTTCAAATTTTGACCGAATGACTTCAATATAAGGATTAGAAATGATGTGTCCTTCTGAATATTTAGGGTTTTCACGTCTTTTTTCTATTCCTGTTATTTTTAACGTATCCGTATCTGTTGCTTTTTTGGCTATAACTATTAACTTATCACCAGACCCTAATCTCAGTCCCGTATCATATTCATAAATTCCAAGAGTTATTGTATCTATTGTTCTTGCAGGATTTGGATAAATTGCTTCCATTGAAAATATTGGTGGTAAGCCTACTTCAATTCCTCTATCACAAGACTTCAGCAATAACACACTCGCAAAGACTAACCATATTAGTTTTTTTTTCATTTTTTGACTCCTTCAAGTGTGAAATTTTCATTTCCCTCTTTTGTTACAAAAGACGAGACTTGTATAGATTACTTAACTACTACGAAGCTTTTTGTGATTATTCCTTGTGGGCTATATAATGTACAAAAATATACTCCTTGTGAAAAATGACTGACATCTATTGGTATAGTGAATTCTCCATGTGGATGATTTGAGTTGTCAACGGGAATGGCAAGTATTTTTCCTAAGGGGTTGCTTATCACAATTCTAATATTTTGTGATTCGGAATGGTCAAATTTGATGTTCACTGTCGAATGAGCCGGTGAAGGATAAACATCCAAACTCAATGTATGCGACGGTTCGATATTAGAATAATGCAAGGCATCTTCATAAAACATACTGCTTGGTCCCATCCGCCTAATCTCGGGACGATAACCGTCTTTCGAGTTAGATTTGCAAAAATCCATTACATCATCAAACGAAACGGGCGCATACATAGGTATATTACAAGCACTTTTATGCCCTGATTGCAATATCAAGTTTGGTACTACATTTGCCCCATTTTTAACATAAGTGCTACCATAAATTGACTTGATATAATATGTATTTGAACCTGACACAGTGACATTCTCCCCTATTTCAATATCGCCCCAAGCAGTTATATCGGATGATATCGTAGTATTTTCGAGCACTAATGATTCATGGTAGCCCGAAATTGAATAATCATCAGTGTTGTTCAAATTCTCTGTGTAAACAATTTCTCCAATTAGGTATGTTCTCATTTCCATAATATCATCGGCATTTGGATGATTTTCCAAGTCATTCCTCTTATAAAAATTGAGCAATCTGACTTTGAAATTAGTTAGGCTAATAGGGTTTACTGATAGTTCGCCGCATTCTTCTTTGTGCCAAAAATCAGTAGCGTCTGTAGTGACAACAAATTTGAAGTACTCATCTGTCAAGCATTGAATTGGGAAATATTTGCTTCGATAAGTATTATCCTTAACATGTTCCAAACCCGTCGCACTGATATCGGTTCCCCGAAAGTATAAATATTTTGTGGGTTCCAAATCGAATTCAATAGATGCTAAAATGGTAACATCATCGGGATTGGTACTGAAAGCCACAGGATTGAGCACATATTGAATTTGTTCGTGCAAATTGACCGAGAAAGTATCGCTAATTGTATATCTATTATCGAATCTTACTTTTCTAGGAAATATACGCAACTTTTTACTTTTGCATTCAACAAAGCTTGATTTATTGACAGCAATTTTGGGCGCCCTTAAGAGATTGAAGGTGCCAAGCACTTGGTCGTAAATTGGATATTGCCTATCATCGAATGAAGAACTTGTGAAGTTTGAACCGGGATTCCAAAAGATTATACTCTGAAACTTATAAGCAGTGATTGAACCGGAGACCGCCAAATTTGATTGGATAGCAGTTGGTGCATGTTTAATCGTTGTTGGGTAAGTTTTGCCACCAATTATGAAATAATCAAGCATCTCGCTAATATTCCCGACTTCAGGCATAATTTTCAATGCATCAGTTGCCATGCCTTCGCGAAGTGTTTCGTTAAAAACATTCAAAGATGCCAATGCTTTATCTTTCTTCAGACTATCACTTTTGTGAAATTCCTTAATGTAGTGTTTCAAACCGACATTGAATCTGTTAAAACTTTTAAAAGTTTCTACAATATTGCCACCAAATCCGGACAAAGTCAACGATTTTCCTGTATCATCAATCAAAGCAGAGTTATCATTGTTATAAGAATTCCCTAAATCAACAACTGTTTTTTCTAAAGTGCCGGTCATATTCAAATTAGCTTGAGTCATCATTTCAACTTCAAAAAATAATTTCGACTTGGACAAACAAGTACATGGGTCATAATTTACCGGGAAATCAGCATAAAACCAATTATACATGTTGCTTACCCTTCTAAACAAATTATGCATACTATAGTTATTAAAGTCAATTCCACTTGCTCGTGAAGGGAAATCATTCAGTGCACGAAATGGTTTTAAAGAGTCTGAAATAGCGAAATCTAACAAGGAAGTAGTAACATGTTCATCACCCGACAGAAACCTCATTGAAATTTTGCCATATGAGTAATCTGCTTTATTATTACCAACTAAGGCAAACACTCTTATAAGACCTAAGTATCTGTTGTATAGTACCAAGTAGGGATTGTTTTCATCTGTATCAAGTAAGCCATCATCGTTATATCCAAATTGGCGACAGATCAGTTCCCAACCGTCCTCCGGTTTGTTATCCTTATTATCTAAAAAGTGATTTACAAAAATATTATTAGTCTGATTGAAAGGTGATTCAATGCGGTTTACACCAGAATGAAAAAACATACAATTAACATCAAATTGCTTATCCATCCAATTTAAAATTCTACCATCTGTATTGGTCTTGCTTGGATATCTTTCGTTAATCGCATTGTTCGGGTCTGTTCTTACAGCCTCTGTAGTCTGTGTTGAACACCTATCTGTTTGGCTATAAAGGATTCCAGCATTGTAAGATAAGAAGAGTAAAAAAATGATTAGAGTTTTCATTTCTTCACCCCTATAAATTTGTACTGCTTTCTATCATCTTTAGGACCAGATTCATAGTCAATTACGATTGTATTACTCGAAATATCAAGTACTCCACGACCTGAAGGTAGTTCGCATCCAAATTCTCCAACGTTACCCTTGAAACTGATGTAATGATTACTATAATCAACAAACATATATGTTTGAAGTACTTCTACTGTCTTAGGAACAAAACATCCCCTATTTATGTTGTATATAACCATACCTCTATTACCTCCTTCAAACACAATATCTACTGTGAAAGTGTCTAAGGGATTACTTTCGTGATAACCCAAATAACTACCATTTAATGCCAAATCTTCTTTTTTTACTACAAGAATTTTTTTGAAAGCAGTATCTATACCATCATCAGTAGGAAAGCAAAGAGTATCAGGTTGGCTACGTACAATCAATCTCACAGTAAGCTCCCCCCAAGGTTCATAAAATCTAAATGATTGTCGCCTTTTGTAGTATCTTGTAGTATCACCGAGAATTTGCCATTCATAAAAATCATAATTTTCTAAAGATTCAAAAATCACCAATTTATCAATTGATATTGTATCTGTTTCAATCCAATTAGATGCTGTGTCGGCATTCCTGACTTCTTGCATAATTTTTATTTCAGCGGTCACCGGTTTCTTACCCGCGCAAGGGTCGGGCTTGACGGGGTCATCGTTTGGGCAACCTGTAAGGAAAAACAAAGCAGCTAACAAAATGATAAAGGATATTTTTTTCATAGGATACTCTAAAATTTATTTTCGATTCAGAAATTTTTCACCTTTTCTTTTAAAATCAGACCACCACAGATTCAAATATTGAGCATAATAGGTTTTTAGTCTATTTCCAATTTTCAAATATAGAAAAACTTTACCGAAGAATGGTGTCGTGTCGTAAAATATTTGACGAAAACATAGCCCCAAAAAACAAATCCCCCTTAATGAGGCTGTCTCACAAGAGCAGCCTCTTCGACTTCAATAAAAAGAAAAAATGAGACTAATTGTTATAATTAACATTCTAAATTTGAAAAATCAATTAGAAATGAGCATTATTCCATTTTTTGGTATGTTTTGATGCTAATTTGAGGCAATTTTGGATGGGAAAGTGAGATATTTTGCTATTTTAAGCTACAAATTTGCTCAGATTGTGGGCTAGAGCCAATAGTCCAACTTCGATTTCTACTTTTTCTTTGCCTCTCAGTAAAAATCTTCTAAATTGTTTGTTGTGTTTGATATTGCCAAAAACCGCTTCCGGTTCAATTGGTCGTCGTTTTCGTTTTTTCACACCTTCAGGACTCATCAGTCGGGATTTTGCTTGCTCTCTTAGTCGTTTTGCTTCTTTGTTTATTTCTATCGTTCGATTGTCAGCGCCTTCGTGGCAAGTGGCTCGCAGCTGGCAACCGACGCAGTTTTTGGCTCTATATCGGCTGACTATTTGTTTGTATCCGTTCAAAGTTATTTTTTCTTTCTCTCCGATATTTTCCATCGCTTGACCCATTGGGCAATAGTAACAGTCTTGTTCTTCGTTGTAATATAAATTGTCGGACTTGCTGATGTCTTTCTGCCACTTGCTTTTCTGCTCTTTATGAAAATAGTTGTATTTGATATAGGCTTCGATTTTATTGTCTTCTGCATATTTGTAATTCTCATGACCCCCATAACCTGCATCAGCTGTGATTGATTCAGGGTATTCACGATATTGGCGTTTATATGATTCTATATGTTCAATAAATGTGGAAGTGTCACCGGCTGTTTGATGAATACTGTAATTGACCACTATTTGATTGTTTGTACTTATTTGCCAGTTGTAAGCGGCTTTTAGTTGTCCGTTCTGCATACGGTCTTCTTTCATTCGCATAAATACTGCATCAGGGTCGGTTTTTGAACAACTGTTGCGACCGTTCATTTGCTTTTCGTATGCTTCATATTTCCTTAATTGTTCAGACCAAGTTTTCTTCACTTTTGTAAGTTTGGCACGTACATTTTTATCAATCTTTTTTTTTACCAATACTTTATTTATTTCTTCTATTGTTTCAGTTATACTCTCGGGATTTATCTCTTCGTAGCTCTGTGGTCGGACGTCTCGCATTTCTTCTGCGCTTACCTGAAGTGCGTATTTCCACAACTCATTGACTTGTTGTAATATTTTTTCTTTACGTGTTCGGATATTTTTACTCCAGACAAAGCTGTATTTATTTGCGTTTGCTTCTATTTTTGTGCCGTCTGTATATAGATCTTTAATATCCAAAATTCCGGCTTTATGAAATAGCATTACTACCTTAGTGAAGACTTCTTTCAAGCCGCTTGCCAAGCGTTTACTGCGGAAGCGATTGATTGTATTGTGATCCGGCTTTTGCATACCGCTTAGCCACATATAATGAATATTTTCTTGCACTAAATTTTCTATTCGTCGGCTTGAATAAACATTATTCATATAAGCATATACGAGTATTTTCAAAAGCATTCTCGGGCTGTAGCTGGTCGCGCCACCACCGATGTAATTGTTTTCGATATCGCTTATATCAATTTCATCAATAATTTTGTTTATTGTCCTAACAGGATGAGTTTCTTTAATCATTTCATCAAGAGATGGAGGTAGCAGAAACGCTTGTGATTGATTATAGTATTTAAACTTTGGTCTCATTGCATCGCTAACTTATTGTTGATTACAGCTGTTATGACGCTATTTTGCACCTAGTATTTTCTCGTATTTTTCCACAAAAATATAAAAAATGGCTGCCCTTATGAGACAGCCTCAAAGCGAGCTTGCGAGCAGGGGGATTTTCGTTCATATTTTCCTCTCCCCCCATCACTTTGTTCGAATCCAATTGATGCCAAAGTCTGTAGAGCGATAAATGCCACCACCCCATGTTCCGGCAAACATGTTATTTCCGCTTACCGCTAAGGTGTAGATATTCAGGTTCTGTAATCCTTTATTTTTCGGAGACCAGCTATAGCCGACGTCTGAGGATGAAAACACCCCATAACCTTCAGTAGCTGCAAAAATTTGATTTTCACTTATTGCTATTGACCTGATTGTTACATTTGGTAATCCACTATTTCTGGGCGACCAAGAATTTCCATTGTCTGTGGATAAATACACACCACCACTATCGGTTCCTGCAAAAATCAGGTCGCCACTAATGGCAAGTGTCCGAACTTTCAATTTGGGCAATCCGCTGCTTTTATTTGTCCAAGTTTTCCCGCTGTCTAAAGATGAATACACACCTTCACAAGTTCCGGCAAAAATTTCAGTATCCTTGATAACGATAGTCCGAACGGTGGCTCTCGGCAATCCCACATTCATCAAAACCCATTGCCATTGACCTTGAATGGAAACAAATGAATAGGCACTTGCTTCCCAATACGTTCCGGCTATAAACAGATTTCCACTTTTTGCTAAAGCGGCAACATCCTCATCATCCAACCCTACACTCATTTTTGCCCAAGTATCTCCATCGTTCGTAGATACAAACACTCCACCAAGATAAGTGCCGACATATACGGTGTTTCCGCTCATCACCATTGCCTGCACACTTAATACTCTTAAATCAGTATTTTTCTCTGTCCAGCTATTCCCGTTATCGGTAGATAAGAAGACACCGTCACAAGTTCCGGCAAAAATGCGGTCGCCACTAATCGCCAAACATGTGACCCAACTACTTAATAAGCCATCGGTCTGCTGCTGCGACTGTATGTAAGCGATATTTGCTACAAAAAGCATAAAAATTGAGTATAAAAACATTTTTTTCATGTCGAGTTCCCAAATTTTTAAAAACAATTTTCCAATTTGTCAATACTATAATTATAATAACAAGTCAAAACTGATTTTGTCACATTTGGATATGATTTTTTTTATAAATATATCAAATAAGGTGTATGGCGGCATTCTGAGCGAAGCGAAGAATCCATTTATTTTACGAAATCTTGATTCTTCGCTTCGCTCAGAATGACCAATGCATTTACATTTTCCCAAGAATAAATCATAGTCTATGTTTGACAATATAAATTCGGACGATACAATTTTTCCAATATGTGAATTATGCAACTATTTAAATTATTTCTATAACATTTCAATGAGTTAATGGACTTATCTTTGTAGCGTAACTAATTATTACTCACAAAGACAGAAACAACTAAAATGGCTAATGAAGAAAAAAAATCGAAAAAGAAAAATTCATCTAAAATTGATGACTTGTCAGTTAATACTGAGAATAGTGCAGACAAACTCATGACCACCAATCAAGGTTTAAAAATTAACGACAACAATAACTCGCTCAAAGCCGGAGAACGAGGACCAACGCTATTAGAAGACTTTATTCTGAGGGAAAAAACTACACATTTCGACCACGAACGCATACCGGAACGGATTGTACATGCAAGAGGCAGTGGGGCTCATGGTGTTTTTAAGTTGTATGATTCACAAAACAAATACACTAAAGCGGCTTTCTTGAATGATAAAACAGTCGAAACTCCTGTATTTGTACGCTTTTCAACGGTTGCAGGTTCCAGAGGCTCATCAGATTTGGCAAGAGATGTAAGAGGATTTGCGGTAAAATTTTATACATCGGAAGGTAATTATGATTTGGTAGGAAACAATATGCCCGTATTTTTTATTCAAGATGCTATGAAATTTCCCGACCTTGTTCATGCCGTAAAGCCTGAACCGCATCATGAAATGCCGCAGGCAGCCTCTGCTCACGATACTTTCTGGGATTTTATATCACTGATGCCCGAAAGCATGCACATGGTAATGTGGCAAATGAGCGACAGGTCATTGCCCCGTAGCTATCGTATGATGGAAGGTTTTGGAGTTCATACTTTCCGATTGATTAATGCGAATAATGAAAGCCACTTTGTGAAATTTATTTGGAAACCTCTGCTGGGAGTGCATTCAATAGCATGGGACGAAGCCCAAAATATTTCCGGTAAAGACCCCGATTTCCACAGAAGAGACCTGTGGGAAGCTATCGAAACAGGCAATTTTCCAGAGTGGGAATTATGTTTGCAAATAATACCCGAAAAAGATGAGTTTAAGTTTAGTTTTGATTTGCTTGACCCAACCAAACTAATTCCTGAAGAACTTATTCCCGTAATTCGAGTGGGAAAAATGACACTCAACAGAAATCCTGATAATTTTTTCGCCGAAACAGAGCAAATTGCATTTCATCCCGGGCATATTGTACCGGGAATAGACTTTAGCAACGACCCTTTGTTGCAGGGCAGATTATTTTCTTACACCGATACGCAACTTTCGAGATTGGGAGGTCCGAATTTTCATGAAATTCCAATTAACCGCCCTGTGTGCCCAATGCACAATAATCAGCGTGACGGACATATGAGGCAGACCATAAATTCGGATAAAACAAATTACCATCCTAACAGTATTTCAGGTGGTGCACCGATGCAAGCCAAAGAGGCTGAAGGCGGCTTTGTAAGTCATGCAGAAAGAATTGACGCCGTAAAAGTCCGAAACAGAAGCAAAAGTTTTTTTGACCACTTTAGTCAGGCTACTATGTTCTTCCACAGCCAGTCAAAAGCTGAACAGAAGCATATTGTAGATGCTTTTACTTTTGAATTGGGCAAAGTTGAAAAAGTTTACATAAGAGAAAGGATGCTTGGGTTACTGACGCAGGTTGATAAAAGCTTAGCTTCAAAAGTGGCTGACGGATTGGGATTACACCTTCCGAAAGCTCCTGAAAAGCCAATGAATCATGGTGTTTCAGCTGATGCGGATATGAAGGATACTGAACCTATTCATGTAAAACCGGTGATTGACAAATCCGAAGCTTTAAGCATGGAAGGCACAATTAAAGATACGATTAAGACCAGAAAAGTGGCGTTCCTTGTTGCAAATGGGGTAAATGATGATTCGGTGAGTATAATGAAAAAAGCTTTGGTGGCGAAAGGCGCTATTGTAAAATTAATTTCGCTGAAACAGGGTACCATTACCACTGAAGGCGGCAATAAAATAACTGTGGATGGAACTTTTATGACCGATGCTTCGGTATTGTATGATGCAGTTTATATACCTGCCGGTAAAGACAATATCACAGCCTTAATAACCGAGCCCGATTCGATACATTTTGTGAATGAAGCCTACAAACATTGCAAAGTTATCGCGACAGGAGTGGAAAGTGCCGACTTTTTGAAAGAGACTTTTATAAAAGAGATTGAATTTAAGAATCTGAATATGGAAGATGTTGGAGTAATTATTGATGGCAATGCCGACAAATTTATCAAGTGCATCGCCAAACATCGTTTTTGGAATCGTGAAGATTTCAGAAAAGTGCCGGCTTAAGCTATATGTAAAAAATTGCTTTAGAATTTACATAACCGGAATTATTATATAAGGTGCTCAGGCACCAATACATAAGTATATTGATACAAGAAAGAATATTGTATTAAACTGTTTTAATGCAATATAAAGAAACATATAAAAACAAAGCTGAACAAATATAGGGTGTTTTTTTAATGCTAAATGATTAAAAACGCCTTGATTCCATTAGCTTTTATATCGTGGACTATGAAATACAATTAATTACAGTAAGGTGTTGATTCAAAATGATTTGTAAAATATGAAAAAAAATAATAAAATGGAAATAATTGAAATAAAAGTTACCCGCGGACCAAATTACTGGTCGGGATACAGGAAAAATCTTATTGTCATGAAACTTGACATTGGAGATTATGAGCAATTACCTACTAACATGATAGATGGTTTCGGTGCATCATTAGAACGGATTATGCCATCCTTGAAAAGCCACTTCTGTTCAGAGGGAGTTGAAGGTGGATTTTTTATGCGTGTAAAAGATGGTACTTGGCTCGGGCATGTGGTAGAACACATTGCTCTTGAATTGCAATCTCTTGCCGGGATGAATTGTGGTTACGGACGTACGCGTTCTACCAATGTAAAGGGTATTTATCACGTTGTATTTTCATATGTCATAGAAAAAGCAGGAATATACGCTGCCAAAGCGGCTGTTAATTTTGTGGAAAAGCTCATCAGCAAAATAGATTATAATATAGACGTTGATATAAAAGAGCTGCAACGACTGTATAATAGAGAAAAATTAGGACCCAGCACATTTTCAATTGTAAAAGAAGCTGAACGTAGAAACATTCCTTACACAAGATTAAACAATAAATCTTTAATAATGCTTGGTCAAGGTTGCAATCAAAAAATCATCTGCGCCTCCGTTGCATGTTCTACAAGCAGCATCGCAGTTGATTTGGCATCTGATAAAAATGCTACTCGAAACTTATTATCAAATGCTTATATTCCCGTACCCCAAGGTACCCTGATTGATGATATAATGGAACTGGAAGAAGCTATAAACGAAATTGGGTTCCCTCTTGTTACCAAACCGATAAATGGTAATCATGGGCGAGGAATTACTACTTGTATAAGCTCTTTAGAACAGGCAAGAAAGGGTTTTATTGAGGCGCAAAAAATTTCAGACGATGTAATAGTGGAACGCTTTATAAACGGTGTTGATTATCGCTTTTTGGTAATTAATTACAAATTAGTTGCCGTAGCAACACGTACACCGGCAATGGTAATGGGCGATGACTCATCATGTATAAAAGAACTGATTGACCAAACAAATAATGATACTCGTAGAGGTGAAGACCATGAAAATGTACTTAGCAAAATAATACTTGATACAGCTACCGAATCCATCTTATCAAAACAAAAACTTACACTAAATTCTATTCTGCCAATTGGAGAGATTTTATTTTTAAAGGGCACCGCCAATTTAAGCTCGGGTGGGACAGCAAGAGATGTTACTGATATTGTGCATCCACAAAATATTTTCATGGTCGAACGTATTGCACGGCTCATGAATTTAGACATATGTGGAATAGATATAATGGCAAAAGATATTAGTATTCCAATAACTGAAGAAAATGGCGCAGTGATTGAAGTTAATGCAGGTCCCGGTTTCAGAATGCATCTTTTCCCATCCCAAGGTAAAGCCAGAAATGTGGCAAAGCCTGTGTTAGATATGCTTTATCCCGATAATGCAAGCGGACGTATTCCGATTGTTGCTGTTACGGGCACAAATGGCAAAACAACTGTTACGCGGTTAATTGCCCATTTTGCGGCTGCCGCCGGGCATCATACCGGATATACTACAACGGATGGAATTTATATTGATGGTACTCATATCTGTGCCGGAGACTGCAGCGGACCTATCAGTGCAGCTGCTGTACTACGCGACCCCATTGTTGATTTTGCCGTGCTTGAATGTGCGAGAGGTGGAATACTTAGAGCCGGATTAGGATTTGATAAATGCGACATTAGTATTGTTACCAATATTTCGGATGACCATCTGGGTGTAAATGATATTGACACTATCGAACAATTAGCAACATTAAAAGCAGTCGTTCCACAAAGCACTTTTGATAGTGGTTATGCAATTCTAAATGCAGATGATGATTTGGTTTTTGAAATCAAAAATAATTTAGATTGTAATATTGCATTATTCAGCATAGATGCAAATAATCCACGCATTAAAGAGCATATCCAAAACGATGGGTGGGCTGCTTATGTTGAAGAGCAATACTTTGTTATTAGCAAAGGTTTATGGAAAATAAAAATTGCTGAAGTTACTCAAGTGCCGTTAACTTTTAACGGTAAATGTGAGTTTATGATTAAAAATATTTTACCTTCCATATTAGCAGCCTCATTAAGTGATTTTCCTTTACAAACAATCGCTTCAGCACTTAAATCTTTCATCCCTTCGCCACAACAGACACCCGGCAGAATGAATCTTTACCGCTTTAAAAATTTCGACTTAATGGTAGATTATGTCCATAATACCGGCGGATATATTCAGATAAAAAAATATCTGGAACAGGTTAATGCAAGCCAGAAAACAGGAATTATTGGAGCTACCGGTGACAGACGCGTCGAAGACATAAAAAATATCGGGCGTTATGCTGCCCATATGTTTGACAAAATACTAATCAGGCATGACAAAGACAACAGAGGAAGGACCAAAGAAGAATTAAGCAAGTTTCTGATTGAAGGTATTCGAGAAATTAATGACAATATACCTATAATAATAATTTCAGATGAAATTGAAGCTATACAATATGCCATTGATAATGCAATAAGCGGAGAATTTATTTTTGAGAGTGCCGATGATATTCCAAATACACTGTCCTATGTGCAACAACAAATGGATTTAGAAATCGCATCGGCTGATTTAGTCCCATTAATCTTAAACCAAATCGAATCATGATAACAAAAGGAACATTACTCATAATCGGAGGAGCCGAAGATAAAGTTGATAATCAATCGCTTCAAGTTGAAAAACAAAACCTTGAGTTCAAACACTTTGCAATTTTGCATATGCTTTTAAAAGGGAAAAAGAAAGTTGAGATAATCACTACCGCCTCTATGTTTCAGGAGGAAGTGAAAGAATTATATCAACAAACATTCAATCAAATAGGACTTGATAATACAGGTTTCATACCCATAGAAAAGAAAAGTGAAGCAGGGTTAAGCAAATACATTAAGCGGATAGAAAAAGCAGACGCAGTTTTTTTTAGTGGTGGCGACCAATGTCGTTTATCAGACATTTTGGGAGATACCCCATTAATCAAATTAATCGCGAAACGCTACCATGAAGAGGAAAACTTTGTAGTTGCCGGTACAAGCGCCGGTGCAATGGTGATGTCAAAAATTATGATTTGCGGTGGCGGTACCAATGAAGTAGTGTTTAGACATGATTTGCAAACCACTTCTGGCTTTGGTTGGCTTGAGCATTGTATAATAGATTCTCATTTCATAAAACGCGGGAGATTTGGGCGACTTGCTCACGCTGTGCTGGTTAATCCCGGGCAACTTGGCGTTGGTCTTGGTGATGACACTGCACTGATTGTGAAAAATGGACATGATGCTAAATGCATAGGCTCAGGTGTGGTAGTGATAATAGATAATTCAACTATCGGACAAACAAATATTTCTGAAGAAGAAGATGATGAATGCGGTGTATTTGTAGAAAACTTAAAAGTCCATTTGTTAGTAAAAGGTTGCCGATTCAATCTGAAAACCAGAATGGTTGCTAATCCTGCAATAGATACAATTAGGATTAAGGGAGATGGAAATCCATGACTAAGTTCTGCCCTCATAAAAAATATATAAATACTAATAGACAGGAAAAGAATAACGATGAAAAATATTGCGATAGCTGTTCACGGTGGAGCCGGACAAGATTCGGAATTTATCCAATTGAACCAAATAGCTTATAAAGCGGGATTGGTAGATGCTGTAAATACGGGTTATAAAATCTTGAAGCAAGGAGGCAGTGCATTGGATGCTGTTGAACATGCAGTTCGTTTCTTGGAAGATAATACGCTGTTTAACTCAGGACGAGGTTCAGCTCTTAATACCAAGGGCGAAGTAGAAATGGATGCTTCCATTATGGATGGTAGTAGCAATAGTGCAGGTGCAGTTTCAATAGTTCGCAATGTCAAAAACCCCGTCACACTTGCAAGGTTTATTATGGACAATTCATCGCATGTATTTATATCCGGGCAAGGGGCGCTTGAAATTGCAAAAGAAAATAATTTGGAACTGGAAGTAGATTCCTATTTTATTACTGAGCATCGGGTAGATGAGCTTATTAATGAGCTTAAGGATGATTCAGAAGATATTATAAGAAAACGCCCGAACGGAACAGTTGGTGCTGTTGCATTGGATACTGCAGGTAATATTGCAGCTGCTACATCAACAGGTGGCACAAGCAATAGCTTGAGTGGTCGCATTGGCGATAGTTGTATAATAGGTGCCGGTTGTTATGCAAAGAATTCGTCTTGCGCCGTTTCCGGAACCGGTGATGGAGAATTGCTAATCACTAATGTAATAGCACACAGCATTGCGTTTTATATGGAATTGAAAAATTGCAGTGTACAAGAGGCATGTGATTATGTCATTCACCGGCGAAACAAAGATGTCGAAGGTGACATAGGTGTAATTGCTTTAGATGCTATGGGAAACTTTGGAATAAGTTACAATAGTCAACGAATGCATAGGGCATGGAAAGCAAATGATGAAAATGTTACAGTGAAAATTTACAAATAAAGTATGGATTGTCTTGCCTTATTCAAGTGTGATCATTGTCAAAATATTATAGAACGAGACACATTGGAAAATGATTGACAAAATCAAATTTTATAAAAATAATTAAGGATATCAAAATGGAAAATGAAAAAACAATTGACGTGTCTAACTCACTCATCAATATTAACAACGATAGAATTGAAGGAAATGACACAGCTACTAAAGAAACCGATGAACAAGATTTGAAAACCTTGTTTGCAAGATTCATTTCGACCAGTCATAAATGCAAACGTGAATTAGTTAGCGTAGTAACCAGATTGGGTGGCGAGGAAGACGAAGGTACAAAAATTTCCGGAAAATTCTTTCGTGTATGGATGGATTTTAAGGCAGCTCTCACAGGCAAAGACCGCGAAGCAATTCTCAATTCTTGCGTGGACGGAGAAGAAGAAGCATTAGATACTTACAATAAGGCATTAGAGAATGATTTAGAATATTTAAGTGCAGACCATCGAGAGATGATAAACGCACAAAAAGCATTACTAAAAGCCGACCACGAGCATGTAAAAGCATTACGCGATAAATTGCAAATACATGCATAATGCATTCAGTTTAAACTTTAACAAAGCAATAATATGATACTTCAGTTAGACCCTTCGATATTAGTAGAAACACCTTTGGGAACAGGACAAACCCTATTCCTCATTGATTACGGTATGCATCAAAATACCTGTTGGGTCGTTGCTTTAGTTAAAGACGGAATCATCAAACATTTTGATTGCAACGATGTAATTCTTTCTACAAATTATACCTATGGCTTAAACCTTATGAAAAATAAAGAACATAAGGAAAATAATGTATCCAAAAAATAAGAACATGGGAATCATATTTGGAAAAGTTTTCGATTGCATTACGAACTGAATCTATAAAATAATAATAATTTCTAAAATAAATATAAAGGATAATAAAAATGAATAATCAAAAATCAAATTCGCCGACCACTTCCCAAAACGGAAATCAGTCAAAAGAAAAATCGAACCGCGCTTCTATGAAATCATCTCAACTAATGAAATTATTTGTAGATGAATTGAAAGACATTTACTGGGCTGAAAAAGCACTTACCAGAGCTATTCCAAAGATGATTAAAAATGCAACATCCGATGCTTTGGTAGATGCACTAACAAGCCACCTTTCTGAAACGAGAAACCAAATAACCAGATTAGAGCAAGTCTTTGAATCTATAGACAAAAAAGCAACTGCAGAAAAATGCGATGCAATGGAAGGTCTGATTAAAGAAGGAGAGGAAATAATGGAAGAATGCGAAGAAGGTCCAATGCGCGATGCAGGAATTATTTCAGCTGCACAAAAAGTAGAGCATTATGAAATTGCTTCTTACGGTACACTTCGCCAATTTGCCGAAACATTAGGTTTAACAGAAGCTCAAGCATTGCTTGAAACCACGCTCAATGAAGAAAAAGCGGCTGACCAAAAACTAACAAAAGTTGCAATGGGAGATGTTAATATTGATGCGACAGAAATAGAAGCATAAACTAATGACCATGCAGACAGTGATTACCATAGCCCATGAATTTAATCGTGGACAATGCAAATAAAAGCGGATTTTTTCTCTAATTATTCCAAAGGGAGGATGACAAAAAAACAAATGTGTGAATAATATAACTTTTTCTATAATAAATGTAAATTTCTATAATTTAATGTACTTATCTTTGTATATAATTTACTAATGAGAGGATTAATTATTATGGCAGAGATTAAAATTGAACAGAAGAAACAGGCTTGGCCCTGGGTGATTGCAGGACTTGTCATCGCTGCATTGCTTTTGTATTTCTTAGTATTTAGTGATAATGACAAAAATACAGAGGAAGTCACTGAATCAGAATATGTCACCAACACGAACGAACCTGAACTCATAGAGGTAAAGGAAAATAACAGCACTGTTGCAGCTTATGTAAATTATGTTGAAAACAGTAAGACAAAGATGAGTCTGGACCATGAATTTACAAATGAAGCACTATTAAAACTAATTGATGCAACAAATGCTATGGCAGATGAAGTTGACTATGACGTTCGAGCAGATTTAGAAAAAGTAAAGGGATATGCAAATATGATTACAGAAGATCCTTTTGTTACAACACATGCGGATAACATTAGAATGGCAACTGATATTTTAACCAATGTATTGCAAAACATCCAAAAGGCAAAATATCCGAGTTTGGCTGATGAAGTTCAAGGATTAAGGAGTGCATCAGAATCTATAAAACCGGGGATACTTACGCTTGAACAAAAAGATGCAGTTAAGAATTACTTCGCTAAGTCTTCTGACCTTCTTCAAAAAATGAATTAATTAACAATAAAAAGGAAAGAATAATGACAGATACAAACCAAAATCTTTTTAACCTGGATGAATTATCCGGTTATAAAGTAGCCGAAAATTATAGCGATGTAAGAGGCTGGGACGTAAAAGATGCAAATAACCGCACCATAGGGAAAGTGGAGCATTTGCTGGTAAATAAAACTGCCGAACGTGTAGTTTACCTTGATGTTGAAGTGGATACCACATTGATAGAGCAAGGGCATGATACTTATCAAGATAAGGCAAGCGAAGGTGTTCATGGTTTTTTAAACAAGGATGGGGAAAATCACCTGATTATTCCTATCGGAATGGCAAATCTTGATGAGGAAAACAAACTTGTTAATACCAATCAGATTGATAGTTCAACCTTTGCGAAAACCAAACGCTTCAAAAAGGGAGATGTTATTGGTTTTGGTTACGAATTAGATGTAGTTCGTCATTACAAAGGAGATAACACATTTCACAGTTCGAATACTGTTGAAGGATTTTATGACCGCGAAGAGTTCAACAATTCATTCCGAAAGAAAGATTTGGAATAAAAATCATGGAAATACTAACCAAAGAATTAATTCAAGAGCTCCTGTCGTCAGGACAGGAGCCCTTTCTTTCACTTTATATGCCTACGGATAGAAGCCATCCTGCTAACCTTCAGAATCCTATCCGGTTTAAAAATCTAATTCGCGAAATGGAGAAATCCTTGCTCCACAAGTATTCAGCCGATGAGGTACAAAAACATATAGGACCTTTCGAAACTCTTGCTGACGATGAAATTATCTGGAATCACACAAAAGATGGACTGGCTGTTTTTAGTGCAAAAGGAATTTTCAAAGTTGTAGGATTAAATAAAACGGTTGAAGAATTTGCAATAGTAGCCGACAGTTTCCATACCAAACCGCTGCGGCAATATTTGCAATCACTCGACCATTTTTATTTATTGGGTTTAACCCTCCATGACATCAAACTTTTTGAAGGCAATCGTCATTTCATCTCTGAGGTTGAACTAACTTCAGACACTCCAAAAACCATAACAGAAGCACTTGGTGATGAATTGACAGACAGCCATACAACTGTTGCATCTTATGGAGGTGTGGGTGGAGAAAGCTCAGGTATGCACCACGGACATGGTGGTTATAAGGAAGAATCCGAAAAAGATGCTGAGCGCTTTTTCCGAGTGGTCGCAAATGCGATAAATGAACACTATTCGAAACCTACAGGCTGGAACCTTATTCTTGCAGCATTACCCGAACACCATAGCCTTTTTCATAAGGTAAGCAAAAATCCACTGCTGCTTCAAAATGGAATTGCTATCAATCCTTCGTCTGTTTCAACCGAGCAATTAGCAAAAATGGCTTGGGAAGTAATGGAACCGGAGTATAACTCGAAACTTGACAACTTAGTTGCACGTTTTGAGCAGGCAAGGGCAAACGGCAAAGGTAGTGATGATTACAAGATAATTGCAGTTGCGGCTGTTGAGGGTCGGGTTGATACGCTTCTTGTTGAAGCTGACCGAATAATCTCGGCAAGGGTTACTAATCTTGTAACGGGAAATACACAGAAAAAAGATTTGAGCAATCCGAAAGTAGATGACCTGCTTGACGATATGGGAGAATTGGTTATGAAGATGGGTGGACAGGTAATGGTCCTACCAACCGATAAAATGCCCTCCGAAACCGGAATGGCAGCAATATTTCGATTTTAATTAATTAATTGCTTTGCGATTTGTAAACTTAGTTTATGAATTTCAGGAATATTTCAATTACTGAATTACATTTTGAAATATGTGGATAATATAAATATTTCAAAGTATATGTAAACTTCAATAATTTAATGTGCTTACATTTGTACAGATACTATTTATTATTCACATTTTAAGGTATATTAACAATGGCAAATACAGAAGTAAATCCGGAAAAGAATAGCTCGTCAAGAATTGATGACATTTCTGAGAACATTGAAAATGGTGTATTCCATTTATCAACCACCAATCAAGCCTCAAAAATACACGAAAACAATAATTCTTACAAATCATACGAAACAGTAAAGATAAATTTTGTAAAGAATCTAAGGGAAAGGAAATGGAAAAAACTATAGAAGAATCAACAACTCAATCGGCTCGTGCAGAATATATTGAAGTGGAGCCAAATGTTCGGCTTCATATTACTGATGCCGGCGAAGGGAGACCAATAGTATTGATACACGGTTGGCCCCTAAGCGATGATATGTTTGAATATCAATATAATGATTTGCTCAATGCAGGGTTTCGTGCAATCGGCATAACACTGAGAGGCTTTGGAAAGTCTGACAAACCTTATGGGGAGTATAATTATGATAAACACGCATCGGATATCAAAACAGTTCTGAGCGAACTTGATATAAATTACGCAATTTTAGTCGGCTTTTCGATGGGCGGCTCTATTGCAATTCGCTTTGTGTCTAACTATAATGAAGCTCACGTTTCAAAACTTGTACTTTGTGGAGCAGCAGCCCCGAGCTGGACTCAACGGGAAGATTTTCCGTACAATCTGCCCCAAAGCGCCGTTGATGAATTAATTGAACTGAATCACAAGGACAGACCAAAACTTTTAAATGATTTCGCAAAGATATTCTCAGCAACTGAAACTTCACTGAATGAAGGGATTGGAAATTGGCTGAATGGAATTAGTTTGAGCGCTTCTTCGTACGCTACGGCACAATGCTTGGTCGCTCTACGCGATACAGACCTGAGAGCCGATATTGCAAAAATCAGCATTCCAACTTTGATTATGCATGGCAAAAAAGACAAAATATGCTCATTCGATTTGGCAGAACAAATGAAAGCCGGAATCCAAGATTCAAAACTTGTAATTTTCGAGAACAGCGGTCATAGTCTATTTCTGGAAGAAACTGAAAAGTTTAATAGCGAGCTGATAAAATTTGCCGGAGAGTGAGGATAATGCAATTTTTTGTAGGGACAGAACAGCGTTCTGTCAGATGATTAAAGACTCAATATTCAACAGATGACTTAGAGTCATAGGATGAATTAGTTTTCTTCGCCTGGCTCAATATGAACGCTTTTTGTAGGGACACGGCGCGTTGTGTACCTATGATATTATTAGTTATTTTGACAGAACGCAGTTCTGTCCCTACGATTTTAATTCCCGCTCCCTGAGCCTGTCGAAGGGTCGGGGTGAGCTTTCTTTGTTTTTATGTTTGACATCATAATTTAGGACGAGACTCATTTCTCCACTATAATTTTTATTGTCTCATTAAATTCTTTTGAAGAAATCTTACAAAAGTAAACACCTGCGGGAATTGCTTTTGTGTTCCAATCAAAAGAATGCTGTCCTGATTCGAGAAAACCTGTATGGAGTTTGCAAATAGTTCTTGAGTTAATGTCGCTTATTTCAACATTTGTCAATCCCGATTTAGGCAAATTAAAACTAATTATTATAGAACTGTTCGTAGGATTTGGGGATGCTGTAAGGCTTTGTTTGAAGGGTTCAAAAATGCTTGTAGAATTTGTTGGTTTGAGTAATACCATTTCCCTAAATTGAGCCCCACAAATCTTATCGATTTTTGGATTATAATCAATGGTTGTTGGAGATATTTCATCAAAATGAAAGACCTCTTTGTTATTTAGTATTTCCCATCCTTGTATACTTGAAAAAAATGTTCCAGCAATACTACATGCAAATACATGTTTATTGTCACTAAATAAAATTGATTGAACATCTCCATATTTAGTTTTGATATCAGATATAAGTCTTCTTTCAGCAATATCCCAAACTTTCACTTGATAACTCCAACTACAAGTAGCCATTTTAGTTCCATCAGGCGAGAAAGCGACGTACATCGTGGCCGACATATCCTTATGCCCCCAATATCTCCCGTAAGAATCCCAAGTGCCGCTGTTATACAAAATAGTGCCTGTTTCACTTTCAGCATCATTAGTAAATGGAACATATGTTATAGCTAAAAACCTACCATCATCAGAAAACTTAATTGTATGCAATTTTGTTGGATTTTGGGGTGTGAATGTAGTTATTTTTTCGTAGGTATTTATATCCCAAATATGAATCGCACTGATAGATTCACTTATTTGAGAATCATAAATTCTATACCATACATAAACGGCAATGTAACGCTCGGATACAGTTAACGCCATACAATCTGGTATATTCCAAGGTTCATATCCTGCGTCTAAGGTTTTTATTAGTTCACCAGACTCTGTATCCCAAAT